>JABDKZ010000128.1 GCA_013001935.1 Maribacter sp. | reverse complement strand
GAAAGCTTAAAAAAGACTTTGCAGAATTAAGACTACGCAAAGTAATGGTAGTAATTTGCAAAATGTATGGGTTTATAATTTCTTCATAATTTGCATCGGTATAGCAAAATAAACTATGGAATCTACTACTTCCCATAAGGTTTTCAGTTGTTTGTAATTAAATAAAAGCATCACCAATAAAATTTGGAAGACACTAACGGCGTTTTTTGTTCAACACAATTTACCTACCCTCAAAAACCAGTAATTGTTTTTTGCCAATCCCATTATTAATCGTAATATTGCAATGAAACAATACACTTATAAAATGGGATTGACCAAAAGTGAAATCTTTACCGAGCAGCAAAATAAAATTGCACTTATTGCCAAAGTTTTTGGACATCCTGCAAGGGTTGCTATTTTGGAACATTTGTTCAGAATTAACTCCTGTGTTTGTGGGGATTTGGTAGATGAGATAGGACTTGCACAACCAACAATTTCACAGCACTTGAAAGAGTTAAAGCATTTGGGCCTTATTAAGGGAAGTATTGAAGGAACAAGTGTTTGCTATTGTATAAACCTCGAAAACTGGATGAATATGAAAAAAGTTATGCTTGTGTTTTTAGATCAAGATATATCTAAAGTCAATCTTTGCTGAATGCGTTTTAAGTCATCCGAATTCTATATTTCAAAAAAGTAAAAATGAAAAACGAACAAGAATTAAAAAATATTGTAAGAGAGCGTTATTCTAATATCGCCGAACAGGGAAAAGTAGAAAATGCAGCGTCTTGTTGCGGGGCGACCACACCTTCCAATAAGGTTTACAACATAATGATGGATGACTATACCGACACCAAAGGTTATGTTGAAGATGCCGATTTGGGGTTAGGTTGTGGTCTTCCAACCCAATTTGCCAAAATAAATAAGGGTGATACTGTGATTGACTTGGGTTCCGGTGCTGGAAATGATTGTTTTGTAGCCCGACATGAAACGGGAAACGAAGGCAAGGTCATCGGCATTGATTTTACCCCCATTATGATTAAAAAAGCCCGTATCAATGCAGAAAAACTCGGCTACAACAATGTAGAATTCAGGGAAGGGGATATTGATGCCATGCCCGTGAGTAATGCAATTGCCGACGTAATTGTAAGTAATTGTGTCTTAAACCTGGTACCGAACAAGAACAAGGTCATTGAAGAGATGTTTAGGGTGTTAAAACCTGGTGGCCACTTTAGTGTCTCGGATATTGTTTTGGTTGGTACCCTTCCTGATGCTTTAAAGGCAGATGCCGAAATGTATGCTGGCTGTGTTGCCGGAGCCATACAAAAATCGGAATACTTACAACTTATAGAAAATCAAGACTTTCAAAACTTAAAAGTACAAAAGGAAAAGCCAATCATTATCCCCGATGACATATTGAGTAAATATCTTACCGAAAAAGAGGCCAAGGCCTTCAATAATGAAGGTGCCGGCATTTTCAGTATCACCGTCTATGCCGAAAAACCAGGAACAAAACAAGAAAAAAAGAAAGTGGACCTTTCAGAAATAATAGCTACGGATTCTTGCACGCCTGAAAGTGGTTGCTGTTAAACCATAAATCAAATAATACCAATCAAAAATGCCTTTATATACTGCTATTGAAAAGACCATCGCGACATTGGATGTTGAAAGCATACCCGTGGAACGTAAGGAAACACTAAGACCATTCATTGAATATATTCAAAAAAAGCATCAAACCAATCAAGCGATCCGGATCAATTTTATTTGTACCCATAACTCAAGAAGAAGTCATTTATCACAGGTTTGGGCGCAAACTATGGCATATTATTTTAAAACGAAAGAAGTATTTTGCTATTCGGGCGGAACTGAAGCCACAGCTTTGTTTCCCATGGTAGCCGAAACATTACGATATTCAGGTTTCGAAATAAACACGCTTTCAAAAGGCGAAAACCCGGTTTATAGTATAAAATATGCAGAAAATCAGCATCCGATAATCGGATATTCTAAAAAGTTCGATGATGACTTTAACCCAAAGTCAAAGTTTGCGGCTATTATGACTTGTTCACAAGCTGATGAAGGTTGTCCTTTTATTGCAGGTGCTGAACAACGTATTTCGATTACTTTTGAAGATCCCAAAGCATTTGATAACACCCCACAGCAGGCTGAAAAATACATGGAAAGAAGTCTGCAAATTGCGAACGAATTGTATTATGTATTCTCCCAAATCAACCCTTAATATGGCATCCTCAAAAAAATTAAGTTTTCTTGACAGTTATCTGACACTTTGGATTTTTATCGCAATGGCTTTAGGCGTGGGCATTGGATATTTTGTACCATCATTTCCGCTTACGATCAACTCATTCAGTAGCGGTACAACGAATATTCCCATCGCGATTGGGTTGATTTTAATGATGTACCCGCCTTTGGCAAAAGTTAATTATTCTCTATTGCCCAAAGTATTCAGAAACACAAAAATCCTTTCGATATCACTCCTTTTAAATTGGATTATTGGTCCGATTTTGATGTTTGTATTGGCAATCGCTTTCTTAAGGGATTATCCCGAATATATGGTTGGCCTGATATTGATTGGTTTAGCACGATGTATTGCCATGGTCTTGGTTTGGAACGACCTTGCCGAAGGAAGTAGCGAATATGGTGCAGGATTGGTTGCTTTAAACAGTCTTTTTCAAGTATTCGCTTATAGTTTTTATGCTTGGATTTTTATAACTGTCCTTCCCCCCTATTTCGGATTTGACGGGGCAATTGTTGATATTTCAATCGGAACGATTGCCGAAAGTGTTGCCATCTATTT
>JABDKZ010000084.1 GCA_013001935.1 Maribacter sp. | reverse complement strand
CCTCAACGTTTTTTTCAAATATTCCCATTTGTTTCATGATTCCCATTTTTTTGTTTATTTAAAGATGATCGTAAAAGAATCATCATGCAATGACGCATATCAATCCGGCGTATTTTAACATTCTTATAGGCATTAAAAGTTATTGTTTGAATAAGCGGGAATTAAAGGGAAAAGGTAAGGTGCCGATAAAAGCAATTTTTCACTTTAATCAGTACCTTACCTGACCAACTAAACCAAACAATAGAAAAATTATTCATCCAAAACTCCAAAGCTAACCTTAGTGTTAACCCGGTATTCCGAAATTTTGTTGTCTTTAACGGTTACCTGCATGTCTTGAACATAAACAGATTTAATGTCTTTTACAGTTTTGGAAACTTCACTCACGACTTTTTGTACGGCATCTTCAAAACTGATTGTTGAATTCCCCAATATTTCAATAACTTTTAATACTGCCATGATATTTTTTTTAAGATTAATATTGATGCAAAAATATCTTAGGAAAAGTACAAATGAAATGATCTAAATCACTCTTCAGAATATTTTGGGTTTTTAATATGGCATTCAATAATCCAATTTGGATTGAAACAAAATAAACTCATTGATATTCGTCATATCAATGGCCCCAATGAGCTTTTTGTTGGTATCCAAAACAGGAAAGAATTGACCTTTATGTAGTTCCACCAGACTCAATACATTTCTAAGTTTATCATTACTTGAAATCTCCTTGAATGAGGTTTTCATAACATCAGTTACTAATAAATTGGGGTTATTGATATTATTGATGATATCAGCATTCATTAAAATACCCAAAGGTGTACCGTCCTGCTCAACTATGAAGTTTTTTTCAGTACCAGAGAGAATCAAGTCTTTTGCCCTAGCCAGAGTATCATTGGGCTTTAAAAGGGAAATATTAGTTAGCATAGCTTCACTTACCGTATGCCCTTTTAATAGTTCTAATTGTTGCACCATTTTATTCTCGCCGTAGGCGCCCACAAAAACAAATAAGGCGATTAAGATTAGGAATGGGTTGAAAAGCATTCCCAATAACAGAAAAACAATGGCAATTGATTGACCTATAGTAGCAGCTATTTGGGTAGCCTTTACCCGCCCTAAACTCATTGCTAATAAGGCTCTTAATACACGTCCACCATCCATCGGAAAAGCAGGAATAAAATTAAAAATGACGAGTACTATATTGACTGTGAAAAGGTAGAAAAGAAAATTTGCCAGACTTAGTTCATTTAAATTTTCTAGGATGTTCGTTAAATTATCGGCCAAAAACTGTTTTACAGGAACAATAAAATATAAGGCCAAAGCTATAACGACATTTACCAAAGGTCCTGCAATTGCTACTAATAGTTCTTGCTTTGGTTCTTCCGGTATTTTTTCAAGACTTGCAATACCACCAATAGGGAGTAGGGTTATTTTCTTAGTTTTTACCCCAAAATGTTTAGCTGTAAGTGCATGGCCCAGTTCATGAAGCACTACACATAAGAAAACCACCAGAATAAGGGCGATATTAAATAACACAGATTGTAAGTTGCCACCTTGATTGATTTCAACAAATGCAACCCAAACAATGATAAATAAAAATGTCCAATGTACTTTGATTTTTATACCAGATACTTTCCCCAAGTTTATGGAACCCTTCATTGCATAGAATTATTAGATAAATGTATGTACAAAGTTGCTTTAAGCCAATGACCAATATCATTTGGCTTGCTGATTGATGAAGCTATATTTAATCTAAAATAATGAATAATGGAAAGGTCTTCGATTATGGCGTCACGCATTAAAATGTTCAATGAGATAAATCTTGATGATATACCTTTAGTAGGAGGTAAGAATGCTTCACTTGGCGAAATGTATAATAAGCTAACTTCAAAGGGAGTTAATGTGCCCAATGGTTTTGCAACTACTTCTAATGCATTTTGGGATTATCTGACCGAAAACGGGCTGCAGAAACCGTTATCAAATTTAATGGACCAACTTGACCGTACTCATTTTTCGAATTTGGGAAGCATAGGAGAGAAGGCAAGAAAACTTATTTTAAATGGCGAATTTTCATCAGACTTTTCCGAAGAGATAATCAATGCATATAAAGGCCTATCCAGAAATGATTTATCATCAGTAGCTGTACGGAGTAGTGCCACTGCCGAGGATTTACCTGAGGCTAGTTTTGCAGGACAGCACGATACCTTTTTAAATATAAAAGGAGAAGAATCTTTATTGCAAGCTGTTAAAAAATGTTTTGCTTCTTTATATACAAATAGAGCTATAAAATATCGTGAAGATAAGGGATTTCAACACCATGATATTGCCTTATCAGTGGGGGTGCAGTTAATGGTACGAGCAGATAAAGGTTGTTCCGGAGTTGGTTTCACAATAGAACCGGAATCAGGTTTTGAGAACGTTATATTGTTATCCGGAGTATGGGGATTAGGGGAGAATATTGTTCAAGGCGTTGTAAACCCAGATGAGTTTTATGTTTTTAAACCTACCCTTCAATTAGGTAAAAATCCAATCATTCAAAAAAAGTTGGGTGATAAAAAACTAACCATGATTTATGGGGAAATGGAAAGTGGGAATCCAACAAGGAATATTGACACACCCCTTGCTAAACAACAACAATTTGTAATCTCTGATGAGGAAGTGGTAAAATTGGGGAATTGGGCCTTTTTAATTGAAGAGCATTATGAGAAAGCAATGGACATTGAATGGGCGAAAGATGGAGTTACCAATGAACTGTTTATTATCCAAGCCCGTCCCGAAACGGTACACTACGCTGGGAATAAAAATTTTATAGTTGAATATATGCTCCTTGAAAAAGGAAAATTAGTAGCAGAAGGCAATGCTGTAGGATCGAAAATAATGGTGGGTAATGCTCGTTTGTTGGAGTCACCGAAGGATGCGGTAGATTTGAATTTTGACAGCATTATTGTTACAGACAATATAACCCCGGATTGGGATCCTCTTTTAAAACAGATCGGAGGCATTATAACCAATAAAGGTGGTAGAACAAGCCATGCGGCGATAGTTGCCAGAGAATTGGGAGTACCAGCAATTGTTGGTTGTGGCAATGCCACAGCTAGGATTGCAGAGGGCTCAGTCATAACCCTATCCTGCGCCCAAGGGAAAACGGGTTATGTCTATAAAGGTAAATTACCCTTTAAAACCCAGGAAATAGATGTTGGCAATATTAAAATGCCTAAAACCGAGGCAAAATTGATTTTGGCAGATCCTGAGCGCGCTTTTCAATTATCCTTCTATCCCAATAATGGCGTTGGGTTATTGCGTATGGAATTTATAATTACGCATATGGTAAAAGTACATCCCATGGCATTGGTAGCATATGATATGATAGAAGATGTGTCAGTAAGGGAAAAGATCGAGGAGCTTACAATAGCCTATCCTGAGAAGAAGGATTATTTTATTGATAAATTATCACAAGGGATAGCTACTATTGCGGCTTCGTTTTATCCTAAAGAAGTCATTGTTCGATTGAGTGATTTTAAAACCAATGAATATGCTAATTTAATAGGGGGTACGGACTTTGAACCCCAGGAGGAGAACCCTATGCTTGGTTTTAGAGGGGCTTCAAGGTACTATAGTGATTTGTACAAGGACGGATTTGCATTGGAATGTCTGGCTATCAAGAAGGTTCGTGAAGACATGGCATTGAATAATCTTAAAGTAATGGTACCGTTTTGTAGAACAGTAGAGGAAGGGAAGCAAGTAT
>JABDKZ010000067.1 GCA_013001935.1 Maribacter sp. | reverse complement strand
CTTTTATTCGTTACAGCGGAAATTGGAAGATATACATATCGATTGTTAACCCTACCTACAACAAATCTTGTTCTACCGGTCATTGCTCCATGCACTGCATGATAAGCCAATCCGTTACAGAATACGCTATCCTCAGGATTGGCAGGAGCACTTCTAATGATATAACTTGGATCTATATATTTTATAGTCACCGGACTATCATTTTTCTTAAAGTAATCAGCAATGCTACTTTTGAGTAACAACCCTATATCTTTATGCTTTACATTTCCTGAGGCATCAGTAACCTGTTCTTTTTCATCTTCACTAAAAAGATGCTGACCAGCACCCTCGGCGACTACAATTACAGCGTGATGTTTTTTATCTAACCGTTCTTTAAGATATTTTAAAAATCCGTTCTCACCTTCGAGCTCAAAATGCATTTCAGGAACCAAAACAAAGTTGACCACAGGCATCGAAATTGCCGCAGAAGCCGCAATAAAACCGCTGTCACGACCCATTAGCTTTACTATGGCGATACCATTATAAGCCCCGGTGGCCTCATTGTGGGCGTCCCTTATAATGGTATTGGCTACATTGTAAGCTGTTTCAAAGCCAAAAGTTTTATCGATAAGGTTAATATCATTGTCTATAGTTTTTGGAATTCCTATTACCGAAATATCAATTCCACGTTTCTTAATTTCCTCACCAATGGCATCCGCGCCTTTTAAAGTACCATCGCCTCCTATAGCAAACAATAAATCAATACCATTGTCATAGATGTAATCAACCATAGCACTAACGTCTTGGCCCCCTCTTGAAGAACCTAAGATAGTACCTCCAAATTGATGGATATCCTTAACAAAGCTGGGGGTCAAATTAACAAAATCGTGGCCGTATGAAGGTATAAGACCTTCATAACCATATCGTACCCCAAGAATCTCCTTAACCCCATAAAAATAAGTAAGGCCCATGACTAAACTGCGGATTACATTGTTGATACCAGGACACAGCCCACCACAAGTAACTATGGCCGCCTTGGTTTTTCTTGTGTTAAAGTATATTTTTTCCCGTGGACCTGCCTTCACCATGGCCGAGGGCTCCTTTTTGCCTGCCAAACATTTTTTATATTCTTTCAATGAGGTATCCTGCAAAATTTTTTCATCCTCTTTCACAAAGTTGAAAATATTATCCCCATGCCTTTTACTTAATCGTAAAGGTGAATCATATGTAGCTTTCCCTAATCTATCGATATGGAATTTTTCGTCGTTTGCCATCTTATTGGTCGTTTATCGTTTTACATGAAAACAAGCATCAAAAGTACTACATCTGCCTAAAAACTAGGCACTGAATAGTTTCTAAACTTGAATAAATTTTAAATTCATAAAAAGGTCAATGAATTTATGGAAATATTTAAATGAAACTGCCCAATTGTAAAGATTATCTTTCTATGAGCATGCCATGAAAAAGCATTCGCACTAACTTTTCAGGTCTAACTTTTCGGCAAAATAATCACAGAAGTCCTTCATTGTAGCCGTCATTTTTTCATCTTGTGTCGCTTTCATGAAAGTATCTGACAAGGATACCAGCGTTTGATGAAAAAAGACTTTCATTTCATCTACAGGCATATCCTTGGTCCATAAGTCGATTTTCAGTGATTCCTTATTTTTACTATCCCATACAGAAAGTAACATGGCCTTAGCCTTCTCGTTGTTGATTCCGCCATCTTCAGCGGACCAGGTTAGATTTTCCGGAACCCTGTTTTCATCAAGCGCTACCTTTAGTGTAATTTCAGATGTATGAAGCTCAGCCATTTATTTATTTGGTTTATAGTTAGATTCTTTGAATATCTCTTCAGCGGATAGATTGAGTAACTGCTGCAAGCTTATGTCATTCTTGTTCATAAAGGAACGTACAATCTGCCAACCTAAATAGCGTCCTAATTGACCAGGGGATTCATTATCCAATTCCAATCCGAATTTAGAAAAAGGTGCTGGATCTAAAAACCGTTGCGACAACTTATTATCGGTACTATATAACAATTCATTCTCAATAAAATATCGCCACATAGGTTCTTCATTGGCTTGTGCCCATAGCAATTCATCTTGGGAATACGTGATCTTTTGCGCGTCTGTATGAAATGGCATTAATTTATCTTTCAGAAACAAGATCTTTCCAAAGTAAATGATCTGAGCCAAAAATGTACGCTCCTTGGGTCCTGAAACTACTTTATTGGCAAAGGCGCTAGCTATATTGCTAACCATAAAATCCCTATCCATATCCTGTGCAATATAATTTTGAAGACCCCCATAATACTTATGCGCAGATCCCAGATAATTATCCAACCCAATCAGTAATAGGCTGTCTGCTAAAATTATACGGTTTTTATAATCCACGTCATTGGTCACCGTAATAATTCTTGGAACTTTATATTTTGGGAAGTAATACTTTATATACTTAAAAAGTAATTCAATATCGGCTGTTTCCTTGTCAAAGTCAATAAATTCGGCTTTCACTTCTTCCCGCAGTTCAATTTGAAGCGAATCTTGTAGTTTGGCTACCCACACACTGTCCGGGGCAGGGAATAAATATGGATATTCCTCTCTAAGCTGCGGGATATCATCGGCTATGGCATCAGCAAATTTAATATCGAATCTGGATACCCTTAATTCCAACGGAATATTTTGCACCTCTTGGGCAACCTTATCCTCATTGCCACATCCTGTTAAAATTACAGTGAGAAGCAAAACGATATATAATGGACTCTTCATAAAAGTTATTTCCTTTAAATTTTAATCTTAAGCTACAAGGCTTTATTTTTATCGCCAAAGTTACTAGTTTTAACCAAATAAAATCTCCCATGAAAACCCAAAAAGTAATTGACCATATCGTCTCTTGGTTAAAGGATTATGCAGATAATGCAGGAATCAAAGGATTTGTCAT
>JABDKZ010000064.1 GCA_013001935.1 Maribacter sp. | reverse complement strand
CATGAGAAGTTCTAAATCCATCAAAAATATTCAAAAATGGGACTCTTGATTTTAAAGTTGCCACTTGCGCAATCAACGCCATATCCTGGGCTTCCTGAACCGAACCTCCGAATAACATGGAGAAACCTGTTTGCCGTGTTGCCATGACATCAGAATGGTCACCGAATATAGATAGTGCATGTGTCGCTATTGTTCTGGCCGCAACATGAATTACAGAAGGAAGTAATTCTCCAGCGATTTTATACATATTAGGTATCATCAACAAGAGTCCTTGTGATGCCGTAAAGGTTGTTGTCAATGCTCCTGCCATTAAAGACCCATGAACAGCTCCGGCAGCACCCCCTTCGCTCTGCATTTCAACGATTCTGGGAACGTTTTCCCAAATATTCTTTTCCCCTTTAGCGCTATACACATCCACATGTTCACCCATTGGTGAGGCTGGGGTAATAGGATAAATGGCACAGACCTCATTGGTTTTATGTGCTACTCTTGCAACCGCTTCATTGGCGTCGCAAATTAATTTTTTGGATTTTTCTTTCATGATGACTTTGCTTTTTAACAACACCTATAAACATCAGATTGATTTAACTTTAAGCATATTGTAATCAACTAATTGCAGTGGTATTGCGTCTTATAAATCGGCATAAAAGTACACACAGTTCGTACCTTAGACTATGACATTTGTCAGGTATTATTACGCAAAAATCTGTTAAAACGAGAAGATGGGTTAGCCTAAATCCCAAAAACTAGACCATAGAAAATTTGCAACAATTACGGTAAAAATTGTTGGATTATGAAAATATGATTTTATAAGGTATTCCCTTGTGTAAAACACCTTATAAAATCTTTTAAGTCTGTGAAGCGAAAGAGAACGTCTATTCCCCGTGAAGCCAAGCTTTTTTCTCAAGCAAGACCTCTTCGGTCTCAACATGGTCCTCATCAGGAACACAACAATCTACCGGACAAACTGCTGCACATTGTGGCTCATCATGGAAACCTTTACACTCTGTACATTTGTCGGTGACAATAAAGTAGAATTCATCTGAAACCGGTTCGTTTTCAGCATCTGCATCAACTTCCCTGCCATCAGGGGTTGTAGCCATGCCACTTAAAGCCGTTTCATCGGAATAAGCCCATTCTTGATCGGGTTCATAAATCGCGTTGTTTGGACACTCAGATACACAAGCATCGCAGTTTATACATTCATCTGTGATTATGATAGCCATTTTGCTTATTTTTATATAGTGAACGAAATTATTGTAAAAATCATTACTTTTTAATGATAAATGTCATATTTCATTGCTAAAGGTGAAATTATATTTGAGACCTAAATATACCAAAAGTTAACGGTATTAACCACTAAAAAAAATATACCTTTTATGATTCCACTTATCGAAGATCAAAATCAGGAAGTTTTAGAAGCGGTAATCATCCGATTTGTTGGTGATTCAGGGGACGGAATGCAATTAACAGGTACCCAGTTCTCGGATACTTCTGCAATGTTCGGTAACGATGTTGCCACATTTCCCAATTATCCCGCCGAGATAAGGGCTCCTCAAGGAAGCTTGTACGGGGTGTCGGGATTCCAAGTACATATAGGTAGTGTTGAAATCAGTACCCCTGGTGATAACGTTGACCTTTTAGTGGCTATGAACCCAGCCGGACTAAAAACCAACTTACATGCCCTTAAACCAGGACATACAGTAATAGTGGACAGTGATGCATTTACCAAAAAGAATTTAGAAAAGGCACTATATGAATCAAATCCACTTGAAGATGGAAGTCTTGAAAACTATAGGGTTATAGAAGTAGCCATGACCTCTTTAACCAAGGAAGCTTTAAAGGAAGTAGAGGGGTTGGACAATAAAAGTATTACACGGTCAAAGAATATGTTCTCTTTGGGAATGGTCTATTGGATGTATGATCGCTCACCAGAATACACTATTGAATTCTTCAATAAAAAATTCAAGAATAAACCTCAAATCATTGAGGCCAATACGAAGGTTTTGAACGCTGGATTCTATTTTGCCGAAACTTTGGAATTAATTCCAAATGCATATACTATCGCTCCGGCAAAAATGGAAGCTGGAACCTATAGGATAATCATGGGGAATACGGCAACGGCTTGGGGATTTTTAGCAGCGGCTGAAAAGTCAGGATTGGAGTTGTTCTTAGGTTCTTACCCTATTACACCAGCAACTGATATTTTACATGAATTGGTAAAGCATAAGCATTTTGGTGTTAAAGCCTTTCAAGCAGAGGATGAAATTGCCGGAATCACCTCATCAATAGGTGCGGCATTCGCGGGTGACCTGGCCATAACAACAACTTCAGGTCCGGGATTGGCCTTAAAAGGAGAAGCCCTGGGACTAGCAATGATGATAGAATTGCCGTTGGTTGTAGTTAATGTGCAACGTGGTGGACCTTCAACGGGGCTTCCCACAAAAACAGAACAATCTGATTTGTTGCAGGCAATGTATGGTAGAAATGGTGAAAGTCCGGTTATCGTTATTGCGGCAAGCACCCCGGCCAATTGTTTTGATTTTGCCTATATGGCCTCAAAACTTACCCTGGAGCATATGACTCCGGTTGTATTGTTGACCGATGGTTACATTGCAAACGGTTCCGCTCCGTGGAAAATTCAGTCTGTTGAAAGCATGCCCGAAATAAAAAACAATATTGTGAAGGAAGCCAAGGAAAATTGGCATCCTTACGATCGTAATCAAGATACCTTGGCCAGAGGATGGGCGATACCAGGTTCGGAAGGTTTGGAACACAGGGTTGGTGGACTTGAAAAGGATAAGGTTTCAGGTAATGTTTCGTATGTTCCTGAAAATCATGAGCATATGATTAGCACAAGGGCCGAAAAAGTGCGAAGAGTTCAAAATTATATACCCGATGTTGAGGTAGAATTTGCCCAAGAAGGTGATTTATTGGTAGTAGGTTGGGGAGGTACTTATGGCAGTTTACATTCCGCCGTGAAGCAAATGAATGATGAGGGCTATTCCAACATTGGATTTGCTCATTTTAACTACATCAACCCATTGCCAAAAAACACAGAGGAAGTATTGAAGAAGTTCAAGAAAATTCTTGTTTGCGAGTTGAATAATGGTCAATTTGTTCAAATATTGAAAATCAATTTTAGCGGATTCGACTTCTTACAATTCAATAAAGTTCAAGGATTACCATTTGCCAACAACGAATTGATCCAAAAATTTAAATCTTTAGCAAAATAATTATGGAAGCAGCAGTAAAAGAATATACGTACAAGGATTTTGCGAGTGATCAGGAAGTTAGATGGTGTCCTGGCTGTGATGATTATGTTATTTTGCGCTCTATGCAAAAGGCACTGCCAGAAATGGGAGTCAAAAAAGAAGACGTAGTTTTTATTTCTGGAATTGGATGCTCTTCTCGATTCCCTTATTATATGGATACATACGGCATGCATAGCATACATGGCAGGGCTCCTGCAATTGCTTCTGGGGTGAAATTGGCCAATCCGGATCTAAGTGTTTGGGTCATTACGGGTGATGGGGACTCCATGGCCATTGGCGGCAATCATTTTATCCATGTATTACGCAGAAACCTTGACTTGAACATCGTACTGTTCAACAATGAAATCTACGGGTTGACCAAAGGGCAGTTTTCACCCACTTCTTTAGTAGGTCAAAAAACAAAATCATCGCCATATGGCAATACACAACCCCCATTTTCTGCAGGTGAATTGGCCATAGGGGCACAGGCTCGTTTTTTTGCAAGGATTTCCGGGAATACCCCGAAAGAAATGACCCAGGTATTTGTGGATGCCGAAAAGTTCAAGGGCACCTCATTGATTGAAGTGATGCAAAATTGCCCTATTTTCAATGACGGGGCTTTTACAAAATTTACCGATAAAGCCGTTCGGGAAGACCGCCAACTTTTCGTAGAACATGGCAAACCCATGGTTTTCGGGAAAGAAAAGGATAAAGGCTTAATTTTAAAAGGACTTAAACTTGAAGTAGCTACCATTGGTGAAAATGGAATTACGCAGGAAGATCTGTTGGTTCATAACGCAAAGGATGAGGATCCTACTTTACATCAAATGTTGGTTCGCTCCGAATATCCAATGGTTACAGGTATCATAAGAAGTTTTGACGATGTTACCCTGGAAGAAAGAGAAGATGCGCTAACCGAGCAGGTGAAGGCAGATTCACAATTTTCTAAAACAGACGATTTGTTCTTTTCAGGTGACATTTATAATGTATTCTAATTAATATATGGGGTCAGAAGCAATTATTGTATTTCTCATTGCGGGAATCGTTTTAGTGGCGGGAGCTAATTTTTTATCAAATTTAATCTCCCACAAATCTGACAGTCCTGCAAAAAGAGAACCTTATGAAAGTGGTATAAAGACCATTGGCCCGACTTGGGTACAGTTTAAGGTCGGCTATTATTTATTTGCCATTTTGTTTTTGATTTTTGACGTAGAAGTGGCGTTTTTGATTCCTTGGGCTGTAGTTTTTAAAGATATCGGGGCCATCGCCTTTATCGAAGTCCTCATCTTTTTGGTGATTTTAGGATTAGGTCTAATTTATGCATGGAAGAAAGGAGCGTTGAAATGGGAATAGACAAGCCAGATATACCTGAAGATTTTCCAGGAAAGGTAATACCAGCGGGGAACGGTGCCAATGTCATCGTTACTTCGTTAGATAAAATAATTAATTGGGGCCGTTCTAATTCATTATGGTCCTTATATTTCGGAACCAGCTGCTGTGCCATTGAAATGATGCAGACAGGAGCGGCAAGGCATGATTATTCGAGATTTGGATTTGAAGTCGCAAGACCTTCCCCTAGACAAGCAGACTTGATTATTATCGCTGGAACTATTGTAAACAAAATGGCACCTGTACTGCGACGCTTGTACGATCAAATGGCAGAACCCAGATATGTGATTGCCATGGGGGCATGTGCCATTTCAGGAGGACCTTTTTTCTACAATACCTATTCAGTTGTAAAAGGGGCGGATCACGTAATCCCGGTGGATGTTTACGTCCCTGGATGCCCTCCTCGTCCAGAAGCACTTTTGGAAGGTATGTTGATGTTGCAGGATAAAATACGAACCGAAAGTATGAAGCATAAAAAGAATCCTATTGAAGGATTCGACGAAGGACTTTGATGATTTAGAAGAAGATATTATGACCAACCAAGAATTACAAGAACTTATTGGTAGCTGGTTTCCAAATCCTGCCTATGAAAAGGAATCAGCTGCTGCAGTAGAGATCGAAGCTGAAGAGGACACAGAAGAAAAATCCGCTCCTGACGAAATCATTGACCCAAGTCTATTGGAATTCAGTGAGGAAGGTTCGCAATTCTTGAACATCACTGTTCTACCAGAGCAGCTTCATTCACTGATGTCATTATTAAAAAGTAATAAAGAAACACATTTCGATTATCTTTTCTGTTTGACGGGGGTTGATTGGGGAGCAGCGTTGGGCGTGGTATATCATTTAGAATCTACTACCCACAGGCACAGCATTGTTGTGAAAACACAGACACCAGATAGAGAAAACCCTACTTTGGATTCTGTTTGTGATATATGGATGACCGCAGAATTTCATGAACGTGAGGCTTATGATTTTTTTGGAATAACATTCAATAATCACCCTAATTTAAAAAGACTCTTTTTAACCGATGAATGGGAAGGGTTCCCATTACGAAAGGATTATGTTGATGAAATTAATATGGTTATAAAATAAAATACACTTGTATAATCACTCAAATGTTTTAGTACTATGAAAAAAAAGTATGTCGTAAGCTCCCTTATTATTGGATGTGCTCTTTTAGTTGGATTTCAAGTAGCACAAGATTTAGGATTACATCTATTGCAATCACCAGGGGCTGTTGTTAAAGATTATGTTGAACCCGATTATGGCCTTGGCTCTGGTCATGTTGATTCCTTGAAACCTTTTCCAAAAATTAAAAAAGGGGAAAGAACGCCTTTTGATCTTTGGAACTATGCCGGCAAAGGAAAAAGTTCTTTCATGGATCCCAATCTGCCTATGGAATGGAATGAATGGTTGGCCTTCCACAATGAGCAGAAGCCCCAGCTGATGAAAGATATCAGGACGTATATGGATTCTAGATACGATTTCAATGGCGAAACCTATGACGAACAATACATGTCTGGAGGAAGAAAAGCTATAATGAAAGGACCTATTGCAAGATTACCAAAGGGTATTTCATCGTATGAGCAATTGGCAAAAAAAACTCCCGAAGAAATTAAACAAAAAGACCTGTTCCCATTCAAACCTCTGGCACATCCACTGGCCTCAACGGCACACATGGTCTTTCCTGATAGTTGGAATCTGGCACATCCTGAGCACCTCAGGATAGATCTTGATCATGATTATCCCGATGAATATCTGCCTGAATTTCCACCCCCAATGTTCCTCACCACGCATAAAGAGCTGGGAGATGTTACAAAAGGAAAGGAAATAACCCTAAGTAATTATTATGAGATTTTTAATGGATTATTAACTCCAGAGCAAATGGAGGGTTTAAAAGAATTGTTACGCCCTACCCCTACGACCTGGTTCAACCAAACTACACATAGGGTGACCCCTGAACCAAGTGCTGGTGTTGCCTGTTTTTCATGCCATGTTAACGGACATACCAATGCTGCATTTGAGTTGTCTCCCGATAGTAGACCTCATATGGCAAGGCTGCGGGTTGGTACCCCGTCGATGCGAGGCAATTATAACTTATTGCAATTGTCTTCAAAGCGTTCAATTCGTAGTATGGACCACTTTGCTGAAATAGAGGAGTATTTTGACGGAGATCCTGGAATGATGCAACACATAGGTCCAAGAGGTCATCAAAAATCAGTGGCTAATAGAATGGGTGATTTTAATGCCATGCTTGATTTTCCACCTGCGCCCAAATTGGGGCCTATGGGGAATCTGATTCCTGAAAAAGCTTCGAAACAAGAATTATATGGGGAAAAATTATTCAACGGAAAAGCACAATGTGTAAAATGCCATTACGGACCTGCTTTTGTAGATGACTATATGCATGATTTAAAAGTAGAACGATTCTATAAAGGAAGACCAGAAGGACCCATAAAAACATTCCCTTTAAGAGGCATTAAGGATTCCCCACCTTATTTACATGATGATAGACTCCCGACATTGGATGATACTGTGGAGTTTTTTAATTTGGTTTTAGAACTAGATCTAACAAAAGAGGAGAAAGAAGCACTCACTGCATATATGATGTGCCTTTAGGCCAAAGTACAAATAGGATGATATGAAACAATAGTTATTACGAATTAACATCTTGCATCAGCGAAAAGTGAATTATGGAAACAAATACGATAGAGACTAACTTTAAATCTGAGGAATATTTCATTAATATGGGACCTCAGCACCCTGCGACGCATGGTGTTCTTCGTCTTTTGTTGACCATAGATGGCGAGATTATCAAAAAAGTTGAGCCAGACTTAGGGTATATTCATCGCTCTATTGAAAAAATGTGCGAAAGGGATAGCTACCAACAAATAGTCCACCTTACGGATCGAATGGATTATCTATCCTCGAACATTAATAATGAAGCGGTCTGTTTGGCAGTGGAGAATGCACTTGAACTTGAAGTCCCTGATCGCGTTAAAGTAATTAGAACCATAATAGGGGAATTGACGAGGATATCTTCCCATTGCCTTTGGTGGGGCGTTATGGGAATGGATGTTGGGGCATTAACCACATATTTTTATGGCTTTAGGGATAGGGAACTGATCAATGATATTTTCGAGGAAACCTGTGGCGCGCGGTTGACCATGAACTATAATGTTCCTGGAGGTTTAATGTTTGATATTCACCCTAATTTTATTAAGCGTGTCAAAGATTTCATAGTACATTTCAAAACCAAACTCCCTGAATATGATCGACTCTTAACTGGCAATGTCATTTTCCATAAAAGGACTAAAGGAGTAGGTATCTTGACCAAAGAGGATGCTATATCATTTGGGGCTTCAGGTCCTGTGGGTAGAGCTTCCGGTTATTCCTGCGATGTGAGAAAACATCATCCGTATAGTGCCTTGGACAAGGTTACATTCAATGAAGCATTGAAAACAGAAGGAGATACTTTTGCCCGTTATCAAGTACGAATTCAGGAAATGTGGGAATCCTTATCCATTATAGAACAACTAATAGATAATATTCCGGAAGGGGAATATCGCGTTGCTACCAATGCGGTAATAAAACTGCCCAAGGGAGAGTATTATCAAAAGGTTGAAACGGCAAGAGGGGAACTTGGGGTCTATATCATTAGTAAAGGCACGAAAAACCCATATCGATTGAAATTCCGTTCTCCAGGATTTTCCAATTTATCCTTGTTAAACCATATAGCGGTTGGGGGTAAGATTGGGGATTTAGTAGCAACTATGGCAACCCTGGATCTAGTAATTCCTGATATTGATAGATAATTTCATGATAAGAGCACTAAGCATAACAAAAAGTATTCACGATTGGTTATACAGCACAATGTCTGATAACATGGCTTATTTTGTTGAAATGGTCTTGATAGCCCTCGTTTATCTGACCATTTTTGCTGTTGCAGGCTTGTTTTTAGTATTGATAGAAAGAAGGGTCGCTGCCTGGTTTCAGTTGCGAATAGGTCCCAACAGGGTTGGTTTTCAGGGTTTGTTACAGACTATGGCCGATGCCTTGAAATTACTATCGAAAGAACTCACAGGCACAGAAAAAGCCGATAAGTTTTTATACAATCTGGCCCCTTATTTTGTGATTATTACGGCTTTAATGGCACTGGCTGTAATTCCGTTTACACAGGATTTTCATGCTTTTGACATTAACATTGGGCTTCTCTTTCTAATCGCGATTTCCTCAATAGGAGTTATCGGCATTCTTTTAGGAGGATGGAGTAGCAATAATAAGTTTGCGCTTATTGGTGCCATGCGAAGCGGTGTGCAAACAATAAGCTATGAGCTATCTATAGGGTTATCGCTCTTGACCATGGTTCTGATTACAGGTACGCTTCAAGTTTCTGAAATTGTTGAAGTTCAAAAAAACGGATGGTTAATTGTGCAAGGTCACATTCCGGCCATAATTGCTTTTATGATCTATATGATCGCTGGCACAGCTGAAACCAATAGAGCTCCTTTTGATATGGCGGAAGCAGAATCAGAATTAGGTGCAGGTTTTCATACCGAATACTCCGGAATGAAGTTCGCCTATTTCTTTTTGGCAGAATTCATCAATATGTTCATCATTGCCGCAATCGCAACCACTGTTTTCTTTGGGGCATGGTTGTCTCCCTTTGGGATTACAGAATCAATTCCAATATTGGGGGTATTCTGGTTTTTAGCAAAAGCAATGATCTTGGTTTTTTTAATGATGTGGTTTAGATGGACATTCCCGAGATTAAGAGTGGATCAATTATTAACGTTAGAATGGAAATACCTACTTCCAATTAACCTTATGAATATTGTAATAATGGCCTTGATTGTATGGCAAAACCTAATCATCCAATTTTAAAGCAATGAGTTATTTTTCAGACATATACAAAGGCATCAAAACACTGTTAACAGGTATGAGTGTTACCGGGAAGTACTTTTTGACATCAAGAAAAGGAGCCATTACCCAACAATATCCTGATAACCGTGATACCCTTAAGATGTTCGACCGTTTTAGAGGTGAAGTTATTATGCCCCATAATGAGGAAAACCAGCATCGCTGTACAGGTTGCCAAAAGTGTGAGATTGCCTGTCCCAATGGTACCATAGAAATCATTTGGGATAGAGGAATTGATGAGCAGACCGGAAAAAAGAAAAAAAAGATCGACAAATTCGTTTATCATTTGAGCATGTGCACCATGTGCGGTCTATGTATTGATGTTTGTCCTACAGATGCCATAGAATGGGGTCAAAATTTCGAAAATTCTGTTTATGACCGAACCGCATTAACAAGAGTATTGAACGAACCAGGTTCTAAATTAATGCCAGGAGTAGAAGATTAAACCTATGGAACGAGTTATTTTTTACACATTAGCCTTGATAATGATTGTTTTTGCAATCGCTTCAGTTACCAGCCGTAAAATGTTACGTTCGGTAATTTATTTATTATTTGTGCTTTGCGGTATAGCCGGAATTTATTTTCTGATTGATTATAACTTTTTAGCTGCCATTCAACTAACCGTCTATGCAGGCGGAATCATTGTATTGATCATTTTTTCAGTCTTGCTGGTGCATCATATCGAAATGGAATTGGAGATTGCGAAAACCTCTAAACAAATTCTGACTGCTGTTACTTGTTTAATAGGTCTGGGAGTATTCTTGACGACCATTTTTTCACACGATTTTAATGTAGTGGAAAATTCGATGACCACGACAACTACTGAAATTGGAACTAAACTATTGAGTTATGGTGAAGGCGGATTCATATTGCCTTTTGAAGTAATCAGTGTATTATTATTGGCAGCAATGATCGGGGCAATAATCATTGCAAAAGGAAAAAAATTAACCGATAAAAAGACAATATAGCATGATTCCAGGAATTAGCATTTACGAGTTACTCACGGTAACATCAATTTTGTTCTTTATTGGTCTTTATGGTTTTATTACACGCAAAAACCTAATTTCAATATTGATATCAGTAGAATTGATATTGAATGCTTCTGTCATAAATTTTGTGGTCATCAACAAATATTTATTTCCTGATATGTTGCAAGGCGTGGTGTTTTCGCTGTTTATAATTGCCGTAGCTGCGGCCGAAACCGCATTGGCAGTTTCTATTATTATCGGATTATATAGGCAGATAAGTTCGGTCGAAGTAAAAGATGTTGAAACCATGAAGCATTGAAAAGAAGTAATTAAAGTGTTTAGAGTGTGCTAAAATTGAAAGTAGTATTAACTGCAAATGGAAAACAAAGAATTTGGAAAGCAATTAGAAAAACGGACAAAGAAGTTTGCAATTGAAATTATCAAAATATCAACTCTATTACCACAAACAACGGAGGCAAAAGTGATTAAAAACCAAATTACCAAATCAGGCACAAGTGTTGGTGCGAACTATAGAGAGGCAAATAGGTCTAGAAGTAAAGCTGATTTTAGGAACAAAATAAAAATATGTGAAAGTGAAGCGAGTGAAACGCTTTATTGGTTGGAGATAATAGAAGAAATGAAATGGCTTAAATCCGAGAATATGGATATAATAAAGAAAGAGTCGAGTGAAATTTTGGCGATTTATACATCAATAGGGAAAAACTTAAAATTCTAGGCAATCTAGGCACTTATAACTTATTATAGAGATGAACTTTAATACTATCATATTAATCCCTTTGATTCCTTTGGCGGTTTTCCTGCTTTTGGGAATTTTCAATCAAAAGATCAAACCATCCCTGTCGGGTTATATTGGTGTTGCCGGACTATTGGTTTCAACCCTTTTGTCTATCAATACTGCCTATGATTACTTTTTTGTAAATGGCAAGACAGAGGGTGTCTATCAAACTTTTGTTGAAAAAACAGTTTGGATGAATTTTACTGACACCCTTGCTATTGATATGGGTGTTCAAATTGATCCCATTTCGGTAATGATGCTTATTGTGGTTTCCATTGTTTCATTAATGGTCCATATATACAGTAGAGGATATATGAAAGGAGACGATGGGTATACTAAATTCTTCGCTTTTCTGTCTTTATTCTCTTTTTCAATGTATGGTCTGGTCTTGGCGACCAACCTTTTTCAAATCTATATTTTCTGGGAGCTGGTTGGTGTTTCATCCTATTTGTTGATTGGCTACTATTACACCAAACCATCAGCTGTTTCTGCAGCTAAAAAGGCATTTATTGTTACCCGCTTTGCAGATTTAGGTTTTCTAATCGGAATTTTGATAATGGGTTATTATACTGGTACCTATGATTTTGAAACCTTGAACAATCCAGAAGGGAATGCCATCCTGAATTGGGCATCAACTTCATTTATGGGATTATCGGTTTTGACATGGGCATTAATACTCATTTTTATTGGCGGCGCTGGTAAATCTGCCATGTTTCCTTTACACATTTGGTTGCCTGATGCCATGGAAGGGCCAACACCCGTTTCTGCTTTAATCCACGCTGCAACAATGGTTGTCGCCGGAGTCTTTTTAGTAGCACGTTTGTTCCCTATGTTCTATTTTGTTGAAGAGGGCTTCGCCTTGAATATAGTGGCCTATGTGGGAGCTTTTTCGGCCTTGTTTGCGGCCATTATTGCCATCACCCAAACCGATATAAAACGAGTATTGGCATTTTCTACGATGTCCCAATTGGGCTATATGATGTTGGCCTTGGGAGTTTCAGGATATGAGGGTCATGAGGGCCTTGGTTATATGGCCTCAATGTTTCATTTGTTTACCCATGCCATGTTTAAGGCTTTATTGTTTCTATGTGCAGGTTCAGTAATTCATGCTGTGCACAGCAATTATTTGAAAGACATGGGTAGTTTGCGAAAATACATGCCCATAACCCATATTACCTTTTTGATAGCCGCCCTGGCTATAGCGGGAGTTCCTCCTTTCGCTGGTTTTTTTAGTAAAGATGAAATCTTGGTTGCGGCTTTTGAGCATAACAAATTGATCTATTTAATCGGGATTTTTGTAGCTGGTCTTACAGCTTTCTACATGTTTAGGATTTACTTCGGTATTTTCTGGGGAAAAGACACCAACTACGAGCACAAACCTCATGAATCTCCCATTTCAATGGCATTCCCACTACTATTCCTTGCCTTGCTGAGTATGATAGGTGGATTTATTCCATTCAGTGAATTCGTGACCGCCGATAAAGCTGGTTTCGAAGCACATTTGAACTATCCACTTGCCGCAATAGCTGTGGGCGTTGGTCTAATCGGCATCGCATTGGCTTGGGTCTTCTATAAGAAAGAAAATGATTTAGC
>JABDKZ010000060.1 GCA_013001935.1 Maribacter sp. | reverse complement strand
GTACTGGTTTATGGTCATTATGATGTGCAACCTCCCGATCCGCTCGATCTTTGGGATTCACCCCCTTTTGAACCCGTAATCAAGAAAACCAAGGAGCACCCTGATGGGGCAATTTTCGCACGAGGGGCCAGTGATGATAAAGGCCAAATGTACATGCATGTAAAAGCATTGGAATGTATGGTCCAGAACAATGAACTTCCCTGCAATATAAAATTCATGATTGAAGGTGAGGAAGAGGTTGGTAGTGTGAATATTGCAAAATATGTGGCCAACAACAGAGAGAAACTCAAGAACGACGTTATTTTAATTTCAGATACCGGAATGATCAGCAAGGAGTATCCGTCTATAACTACTGGTCTACGGGGCTTAAGTTATGTTGAAGTAGAGGTTACCGGACCAAATCGAGACCTGCATTCTGGGTTGTATGGCGGAGCAGTAGCCAATCCCATTAATGTTCTAACTAAAATGATCGCCGCACTTCATGATGAAAACAATCATATAACCATACCAGGTTTTTATGATAAAGTAGAAGAACTTTCACAGGAAGAAAGAGCCGAAATGGCAAAGGCCCCCTTTGATTTGGAAGAATATCAAAATGCATTGGAAATTGACAGTATTTATGGCGAAAAGGATTATACCACCAATGAACGGAATTCCATTAGACCTACTTTGGATGTGAACGGAATATGGGGCGGTTATATCGGTGAAGGCGCTAAAACCGTAATCCCCAGTAAAGCCTATGCTAAAATATCAATGCGGCTGGTGCCCAATCAGGATTGGGAGGAAATAACGGATCTTTTCACTACCCATTTTGAAAGTTTGGCTCCCAAGGGAGTGCAAGTCAAGGTTATTCCACATCATGGCGGACAAGCCTATGTAACACCCATCGATACAATAGGTTACCAAGCAGCATCAAAAGCCTATGAAACAACATTTGGCAAAGTACCTATTCCGCAGCGTGGTGGTGGCAGTATTCCCATAGTTCCCCTCTTTGAAAAAGAACTCGGCAGTAAAATTATTCTAATGGGCTTTGGCTTGGATAGTAATGCCATACACTCTCCCAATGAGCATTTTGGATTGTGGTTTTATTATAAAGGCATCGAAACCATACCCTATTTTTACAAGTATTTTGCAGAAATGATGGCTAAGTGAGTTTTAGGGCATTACTAGCGCAGCGCTGCAATCTATCGCTAAGGAAAACTGCATAATTGGGTTGCTTTGTCGGTAGCGAACAATAGGCGAATGAGAACTTTCGTTTCCCATAATGCCAAGATGTTTAAACCAGTTGCATCTAAATCTTTTTAACGTACTTGGTAATAATCACAATCTGCTGTGCTCCTACTTTACCTTCAATATATTCCGCATTTTCAGGATCAAGTGATATTCTACGCACCGCAGTTCCTTGCTTGGCGACCATACTGGAGCCTTTTACTTTAAGGTCTTTGATCAGAACTACATTATCACCGGTATTCAAGACGACTCCGTTTACATCACGATGAATTATTTTATCAGCTTCAGGAACACCATCTCCCATTGCTTTGGCCCATGTGAGATTCTCATCATCCAAGTACATCATATCCAAAAGGTCTTGAGGCCAGCCTTCTGATTTTAATCGTGATAGCATTCGCCATGCAACCACCTGAACAGGTGGGTGTTCACTCCACATGCTATCGTTCAAACAGCGCCAATGATTCACATCAACTGTATCTGGGTTTTCAATTTGGGTAATACAAGTATCACATCCCAAAAGACTACCATCAACCCCTCCAGTAGTCTTAGGAAGCACTTCATATATTTTTAAATTGGCTGTTGCAGCACAAATTTCACACTTGCCGCCGCTCCTTGATTTTAGATCTTCCAATAAACCCATAACAGTATTTTAATTGGTGCAAACTTAGACAAATTCATAGGTCTTTGCGAGCGAGAGCGAAGCAATCTGTTCCCTTGGAACACCAAATCCAAAGATTGCTTCGTCGTCTTAAGCGCTATACTAAACTTCCCGTTTTGCCAGCCTCCTCGCAATGACACCAACATGAGAAATTTTACTCTACATTTGTAGAATTAAAATAATTATTCTATGTTTGTAGAAATAATTCTAAAAACGTAGAACGTGCAGTTATCCAAAACAGAGGAAGAGTTGATGAATATTCTATGGAAGCAGCAAAAAGCTTTCCTAAAAGACTTATTGGATGCCTATCCCGAACCTAAACCAGCCACCACCACTATAGCTACTTTGCTGAAACGCATGACCGATAAGGGTTTTGTTGCTTACAAAAGTTATGGTCGGTCTCGGGAATATTATCCCACGGTGAAAAAGAAAGATTATTTCTCAAAGCACGTTAACGGACTCATCAAGAATTTCTTTAATGACAGCGCCTCCCAATTCGCATCATTTTTCACTCAGGAAACCGATCTCACGAAAACCGAATTGGAGGATTTGAAAAAATTGATTGACAACGAAATCAAAAAAAAGTGATATGCTCTTGTATATTTTAAAATCTTCGGCCATTCTTGCCATTTTATTGCTTTTCTACAAGGTATTTCTTGAACGGGAAAATATGCATACGTTCAAACGGTTCTATCTGTTAGGTACACTACTAGCCTTATGTATCATCCCATTTTTGACTTTTGTAGAATATGTTGAGATTCCTACAGTGACACCGCTTATGGAACAATCCACTGTTCATTCTTTGGATGTCCCAAGCACTTTACAAGAAGAAATGATAACTGATTATATACCGGCATTTTTGTGGAGTATCTATGTGATGGGGATTATTGTATTCGGATTCAAGTTTTTCAAAAACCTTTCACAAATAATTCAAAGAATTCGAAAGAATCCAAAATTAAGAATCAATCGGATTACCAATGTATTATTGAGGGATCGTATTATTCCCCATACCTTTTTCAATTATATCTTTCTAAACAAACACAAATTTGAAGCCAAGGAAATACCCAGTGAAGTATTATTGCATGAAGAAACCCATGCGAAACAAAAACACAGTTTGGATGTTTTATTGATCGAGTTTATTCAAGTACTGTTCTGGTTCAATCCATTTATATACACCTTAAAAAAGTTGATTAAACTTAATCATGAATTTTTAGCAGATCGAGAAGTTTTACGTAAGGGTGTAAAGCCATCAAAATACCAAAACATTTTATTGGAGTTTTCATCAAACTCCTTTCAGCCGCAGTTGGCCAATGCCATCAATTATTCATCAACCCGCCTGACCGTATTTGGAAAGACTTTCAGTATTGGTCTGAGTGCAGTCGGGCAGGTCAAAAAACGATTTACAGTCATGAAAACTCAAACATCAAAAAAATCAATTGTATTACGTAGTCTATTAATACTGCCATTGTTCGCCCTTTTGTTATTCGGTTTCAGCGAAAAAAAACTTGTGGAAATACAATCACCAGTTGAAATAACAATTCCCGTAACGGAACAGGTAACAGCAGTAAAAACTATAGAAATTAGAATTACCAAGAAAGGAGAAATCCTTGTTCAAAATAATGTTCTGACTTCCTTGGATAATCTTAAATCAAAGTTACAAAAAATCAATACCCATCTGACCAAAGAACAACGATCAAATATTGTGAGGGTCATACTAATGCCCGAGGCAGAACCTCCCTTGCAATTACTAAAAGAGATTGAAGCAATCCTAATCGATTATGGCGTGGCAACCATTGATGTTATTGGTCCGGAAAAGTTTTCTGATTCAAAACAACAAATAAAAGTGCAGGGAGGTGCTACCAAAGAACAGATCGAGGAGTACAATGCCCTGGCAAAAAAATATAATGCCCAACCGATTAATGAACGGATTATCAAAAAGAAGGAAATAGAACGACTTGAATATATCTATAATTTAATGACAGCTAAACAAAAAAAGAAAGCTGAATCTTTCCCCGAATGCCCACCTCCACCCCCTCCACCAACAGCCCCCAAAAT
>JABDKZ010000042.1 GCA_013001935.1 Maribacter sp. | reverse complement strand
ATCATGTTCGGAATCAGTGCAAAACTCACGCTTTTCGTTTTCATTTTTATTCCGTTGGCCGGTGCGATAATTTCAAGAATAGGTAAATCGCTCAAAAGGAAATCGGATCGGGTTCAAAAAGAACAGGGTGAATTTTTGTCTATTGTAGAAGAGACTTTGGGTGGCCTGCGCGTTATTAAGGCGTTTAACGCTGAATCACGCTTTTTTGAAACGTTCAGCAGGTCGACGGATCGCTTTTTTAAATTTTCTAATAAATTATTGAACCGTCAAAACCTAGCTTCCCCTTCCGGAGAATTCTTGGGTATATTGGTAATTGGTGTTTTGTTATGGTTTGGTGGCAAAATGGTGTTGGTCGATAAAACGCTTGATGCATCATCCTTTATAGCCTATATGGGATTGGCATATAATATACTAACTCCCGCCAAAGCCATTAGTAAAGCCTCTTTCGGTGTCAAAAAAGGAAATGCAGCGGCAGAACGCGTTTTGGAAATATTGGAAACCGAAAATCCCATAATCGATAAAAAAAATGCTGAGGATAAATCAACCTTCGAAAAAAATATCTCTTTAGAAAATATTTCCTTTAAATATGAGAATGATCTAGTACTTCAGAAATTCAATCTGAATGTTCCTAAGGGCAAAACCATTGCCCTCGTAGGCCAATCAGGAAGTGGAAAAAGTACTATTGCCAATTTAGTGGCTCGCTTTTATGATGTAAATGAGGGCGAGATAAAAATTGATGGGACAAACATTAAGGACATTTCCAAGAAATCACTTCGGGGTTTAATGGGGTTGGTCACCCAGGATTCAATATTGTTCAATGATACTGTTGGTCAGAATATTAGTTTGGGTAAGGAAAATGCATCCGTTGCAGAAATTATTGAGGCCGCCAAAATTGCCAACGCCCACGACTTTATTATGGACTTGCCTAAAGGATATGATACTAATATAGGTGATAGTGGTAATAAACTGAGTGGTGGTCAAAAACAACGACTATCTATTGCAAGAGCCGTGCTCAAGAATCCGCCAATTATGATTCTGGATGAGGCTACATCGGCTTTGGATACAGAAGGTGAGCGGCTTGTACAGGATGCTTTGGAAAATATGATGCGCAATAGAACTTCAATTGTTATTGCCCATAGATTGTCGACCATACAAAATGCAAATACCATTGTTGTATTGCAAAAAGGTAAGATCGCAGAACAGGGTTCACATACTGAACTTATGGCAAAAAAGGGAGTATATAAGAAATTGGTCGAGATGCAATCTTTTGTATCTTAACAGTTAAACATAAATTAAACCTTTTGCATATTTTATTGTCCTATAGAAAATCTAAGTGATATCGTTTGATTGCCGAAGAATCATTAATTAAGGAATTAAAACAGCTAGAGACCCAAGCAAAAGCCTTTGAAGTGTTGGTAAACACTTACAAAGAGCGCCTTTATTGGCATATACGAAGAATAGTTCTTAACCATGATGATACCGATGATGTTTTGCAAAATACCTTTATTAAGGTCTATAAAAATATAAATGGATTCAAAGGGGAAAGTAAACTATATTCATGGATGTACCGGATCGCAACGAATGAAGCCTTGACATTTTTAAAACAAAAATCAAAAAAGTTGGGTATTGGTAATTCAGAATTGCAAGAAAAAATGGTATCGAACTTGCAAGCCGATGTATATTTTGAAGGGGATGAAATTCAATTAAAACTTCAAAAAGCAATAGCCACGCTTCCTGAAAAACAAAAATTGGTATTTAATATGAAGTACTACCAGGAGATGAAATATGAGGAAATATCTGAAATATTGAATACCTCTGTAGGCGGATTAAAAGCCTCCTACCATTTAGCAGTTAAAAAGGTAGAATCATATTTAAAAGGCGGTTAAACCTTTTAAACGATTGATAGTCAAAGAACAGACATGAACAAAAAGAATAACAAAGAGGGTTTTAATACACCAGAGGGTTACTTCGAAGACTTCTCTGATCGGCTAATGGATAGAATATCAAATTCAGAAAGTGATCAGAAAGAAACTTTGTTGCCGAAGTCGGATGGCTTTCGTGTACCGGACGGTTACTTTGATTCATTAAACCAGGGCATTCAAGATAAAATAAACAAGGATACCCCTAAAGTTATTGCACTTCACAGAAGAAGAAAATTTTATTACTATGCAGCGGCAGCAGTTGCAGCTATTGTACTTTTGACCATTGGTATACGCACCAACAGTAGTGTTGAACCAACATTCGAAGGCTTGGCAAAAACCGAAATCGAGGAATATTTTGAGTACAACGATTTAGGGCTTTCAACATATGAAATAGCAGAGGTCATCCCTGTTGATGAATTGGAAATTTCCGATATCATGGATGATGAAATTGAAGAAGAAAATATTATTGACTATTTGGATGATAGTATTGAAAATATAGATGAATTAAACCTAACGGATTATGAATATTAATAAGAACATACTGATCGTATTGTTTTTGCTGTTCACAACAACCCTAATGTTTGGGCAGCGCAGACCTGACAAGGAAAAAATAAAATCCCTTAAAGTGGCGTATATCACAGAACAATTGAATTTAAGTAGCAAAGAAGCACAAGCGTTCTGGCCCATTTATAATGCACATGAAGAAAAGATGGAATCGTTAAATCAACAAGAGCGCACAGGGATCTTTGGAAAGGTAAGGGATATGGACGCTTTAGATGCGAGCGAAGTAGAGGAATTATTAGACGACCTTATGGCTTTACAAGAGGCCAAGCAGAAAGCAAATTTGCAATTTTTACGGGATATCCGAACCGTGATTTCTGCGAAGAAGACCTTCGTACTACTTAAAACAGAAAATGGTTTCAAACGACGACTCTTGCAACAATACAGGCAAAAACAAGGTGGTGGACTTCGATAACGCATTTTTCGATGAAATACATAAAAGAGAGCTAATTAGCTCTCTTTTTTATTAAACCTTACCCCAAAATCAGAGTCAAAAAGATATAAACTGACCTGCGAACCAGTTAAGGGTCAATAAAATTTAAGCTATGAAAAATTTTAAAATTGTTATGATTGTAATGGTGCTCATCGGAACCATGATTTCTGTGAATGCCCAAAGAAAAGTAGTCAAAGTATATCCCAAGCATGGTACAGTGGTAACTACGGTGCATAATCCTAAAGTTATTGTACATAAGGGAGCAAAATTTCATTTTGCAAATGGTGTTTGGTACAAAGCTAGAGGTAAAAAGTATGTTGTCTGCGTCGCACCTATTGGTGTTACTATAAGACATCTGCCAAGAGGATATAAAGTAGTTCGTGTTAACGGTAGAAAAATGTACAAGTATAAAGGTATCTGGTATCAGAAAAAAAGAGGAGGGTATTTGATCGTAAACGTATAGTTAGTTGGTTTGGATAGTTGTTTTTAAGAGGGGTCCCAAGGGGCTCCTCTTTTAATTGAAAGTAAGCTTTGCAATTCTGTTTTTACCCGCAGCATAGGCTATGGTATCATTCATAAATCGTAGGGTATAAAATGATTCATCGGATATTTTTAGCCAACTCGCACCCCTGTTATTGGAATAGGAAATACCGGTAAAACCTAGAGCCACTATCCCCATACCTTGGGTATTTGGCACAAATTGCACACAACTTTTATAATTTGGTTCTTTGCCTTCTGCAACTAATTGCCATGTTCTCCCCCCATCCTGGGTTATTGCTTTGTTGGCATTCTTTTCATCTGGATTGGTATAATCACCCCCTATAACAATCCCCAAGTCTTCATTATAAAAATCCATCGAATAAATGCCCTGCGTTGGTTTGCCTTTCACAATGGGTGTTGTACTAAGATCCCACGTCACTCCCTTATCTCCTGAATAATAGATATTACCGGCTGTCGTGGCAATCCATACTTTATTTCCAATAGTTCTGATATTGGTATTACTAGCTGCAAATGCGCCCTCATTATCAGTTCCCTGTGGTAAAACAGAACATGGAATTTTATCCCAACTATGGCCACCATCCCTTGTTATAATAATTGATATGCAGCCACCTACAGTAT
>JABDKZ010000040.1 GCA_013001935.1 Maribacter sp. | reverse complement strand
GTAGTCAAATCGTTCATGAACCAGCATATTTTTTTAGTGCTTTTAAACGCTTTAATTCTTTGTATCTCGAATATACGCCCAAGGCATTCAGGTAGCAAATGATGATTCCTTTCCTACCATCTAAAATTCCCAACCTCAGTATATAGTGATTAAAAAATTTGTACAATGGCCTGAATATAAAATGAAAGAGATATACCTTTTTGTTTTTCTTATTTTCTTCAATCGCCTTCATTTGACCATATTTGATCATTTTACTTTTATAATCATCATAGTTGCTATATGAATAATGAATTAATTTGTTTTTCATTATTCCAGAGGTACCATTAACCACAAGGGTTTCGTGTACAATACGACTCTCATCAAAATGTACTTTACTTTTTCTGAAAAGTCGGAAATTCTTGTCGCTCTGCCAGCCACTAAAACGAAGTACTTTGTTCTTAAACATGAACGTTCTTTGGAACATGAACGCTACAGGTTCCAAGCCTTCGGTATTTACTGTTTTAAGAATTTCATTTGCCAACGTATCGGTTAAACGTTCATCAGCATCCATAAATAAGACCCAATCATTTGATGCCTGCTCCATGGCAAATGATTTTTGGTCCGTAAAGTTTTTAAAAGGACGTTGTATTAGTTTTACGTTCGCGTGTTCTTTTATTTTTTCAACGGTATCATCGGTACTAAAAGAATCAACAATAATTATCTCATCCGCAAAACGAATACTATCTAACACGGCATCTATGTTCGACGCTTCATTGAATGTAATTAACAGTGCTGTAATTTTACACCTCTTTTTTTTATCCCAAATATCCACGATTGGTTTTCCAAAAATGGTATTGATTTTCAATTTTCGGGCTACAGATAATTTTCGGCTTTCTGGCACGCCTTTCTCCATAACATACTGTTTAGCAGCGCTTAACATTCTTTGGGCCGATTGTCCGTCTTTATATGGGTGAAATTGTTGGTTAATTTGGTTCCTTTGTTCTGAAAAAGGATCGTTCTCTAAATTATCAATAACTTTTTCCGTTAGGTTCGAATAATTCTTTGAATCATCCCATTGAATGTTTTCTGCAATATTCTTAAAGGATAAAACAGGTTTGTCTAACAGAAGAAATTCATAAATAACAGACGAGGTATCACTAACGAGGATATCTGAAAGCAATAAGAATTTAATTATATTTTTCTCTTCTTGAAAGATGACATTAGGTATTCTTTTGGCAAGTTCTTTATAAGCTTTTATCCATTTTTCCACCATGAGATCATGGAATTTTATGATAACCACAAATCCAGTGTTAACGGCCAAATTTTCAATTTCTTTAATCAGAAAAGGCGCAGAAGTTAAACTGGGGGAAAAGGTAGGGGCATATAGAACAATTGTATCTGTATTATACGCTTTTAAGACTTGCTGTTTTTCCGCGGCAAAAGTATCTTTTTTATGGGCGTAAACATCCAATTTGGGCCATCCGGTTTCGATTACATCAAAGTCTTGAAACTTCGATTTCAACTCATTAAATTTTTGAGTAAAATAAGGGCCTTGGGTTAAGTATAGGTCAAAATAACTCCTTATTCTGAAGTGCCCTTTTTTTTCGCCGGCCAAACCATGGAATATCTGAACCTTAAGTCCCCTTAAATAGTAGGGCACTTCATTTCCCGGCACAAAAATGATATCACTTTGAAATAACTGTAAGTTTAAAATACTAGTGGTAAAATTTTCCTTCTTGTATGGGAAATTGTCTATAAGTTTATTCGGAAAATACCAGAGGTATTCATAGGAGGGAGTTTTCAATAAATCCCTTATGGGTGCCATAATTCCAAATGCATATGCATTTTGACAAAAAAGAATGACTTTCATTAACGAAAGAGGTTATTTGCATTTTCTAAATCTTCCTTGAAGTCAACCTCCATACAATCAAAAGCGGAAATATCAATGGCACTGATTTGTAGTCCATCTTTTTCAATTGCCAATTCTATACCGCGTTCAAAATAATCATTGTCATCACATTCTTCTAATCTATTGATCAGCGCTATAATGTCTTTTGCGGCAATAAAATTTATTCCTACAGCTTCTCCCAGACCATTTTTGACCGTTTTTGAGAGTTGGTCAATAAAATTGTTTTTTAAGGTATATTTTACTTCTTCTTCGGCGACCTTACTTTTGTTTACAGCAACAAAAGACTGTTCTTTCTGTATATAAGGGATAAGTTCCTGTAATAATTTAGCATCAAAAACAACATCCCCATTTAACCAAAGTACGGACTGGCCTTTGTTCTTTTTTAGTGCCTTAAAGAGACTTTTAGAAGTGTTAGTGCGGTCAAAGAAGGGATTATAAATATAGGTGACCTCAGGAAAACGTTCCATGATCAAATCTTTCTTAAAGCCTACAACTATACTGATATCATCTATACTAAACTTGCTCGACAGATTATCTATTTGCATACCCATGATGCTTTTTCCATTGTTTAATGGAGTTAAAGGTTTTGGAAACGGATTGCCTAATCTGGAACCAATACCGGCAGCAAGGATAACAATTTTCATAAGTTAGCGTTGTATAAGGCCTGTTATAGTAGAACTGCCTTCTAGCAAACAAAGTTACTTGTTTTATTTCTAAATTAAATAATAATGAAGTGGAACAAAAAGTCGCAGTTTTTATAATTATCACATTTGGATTTGGATTTTGTAGTTTTGCCATCAGTTTACGTATGACAATATGGTTGATTTAGATTTAAACAAATTACAAGGCAAATTTAAGAATTGGAGGATAACAGAACATTCTCCCAAAGGCATTGTACTGGTTTCCACGACTCTTGATAATGAATTCGAGATTCCAAAAATCATTGATTATTTGTATAACACTGTCCCTGATAAAAAATGGACCATAGATATAGAAGGGCACAAGATAACTGCCAGACCTAATGAAAGGGCTAAATACAATAGGATGTATACCTCAGGTTGTTTTGATATCTTCCACTATGGCCATTTGAATATCCTCATAAAATCAAAAGAACTTTGTGATTATCTGATTGTTGGTGTTTCTACCGATGAGCTAATCGAAAAAGAGAAAGGTAAAAGACCCATCATCCCTTTTAATGAAAGAATAAAGGTTGTGCAATCTATTGGTATTGTTGATGAAGTTATTCCGCAAATAGATAAAGACAAACAAAAGGTGGTCGACACCTATAAAATAGATGCAATATCGGTAGGTGATGATTGGCGGGGCAGGTATCCGAAAGTTAGTTGCGCCATGGA
>JABDKZ010000039.1 GCA_013001935.1 Maribacter sp. | reverse complement strand
TTTTCAACTTCCGCTTTGATTATTGCATTGTATTTACCTATCTCCCGGGTTATTTTTTTTGTATCCTTAAGCTTTGCGAAAGGCATAACACCCCAATCCGGAATTGATACTACAAAAACTTTGGAAGTGTCATTCCCGACGAACGAGATACTTTTTTCTAGTAGTACTACAAATTGTTTTTGGAATTGGTTTATATCTAACCCCCTGTATTGATTGTTAACGCCTATCAGTAGTGAAACCAAATCGTATTCACCGTTTAAGTTGGCAGATTGTAGCTCTAAGAGTAACTTTTCAGTGGTCCAACCTGCACCGGCAACTATTTTGGGCCCTTTTACCAATGTACCCTTTTTTGCCAATTTTTCGACCAATTGTTGAGGCCAACTATAGGCCGGATTTTCACTGGTACCTATAGTGTAACTATCTCCCAACGCCAAATAGGACAAGCTGTCTTTCTGGGAGAAAGTTTCAAGGCCACTAAAGACTAAAATGATTACTAAAACTAAACTTCTTATATGTAGAATCATCTTGAAATTGCTTTGGTAATAAGATACAAAAAATCCGATTCGTTAGAATCGGATTTTTTATAGTGAGATGTATTTTAAACTTATTTTACTTTCTCCACAATCGCTTTAAAAGCATCAGGGTGGTTCATGGCCAAATCTGCTAAAACCTTTCGGTTTAGTTCAATGTTGTTGGCTTTTACTTTTCCCATAAACTGTGAATACGACATTCCGTGTAATCTTGCTCCTGCATTGATACGGGTAATCCATAGGGCACGGAACGTTCTTTTCTTGTTTCTTCGGTCTCTATAAGCATATAACATTGCTTTTTCAACCGCATTTTTGGCTACTGTCCAGACATTTTTTCGTCTTCCAAAGTAACCTTTGGCGTGCTTCATCACTTTTTTTCTTCGTGCTCTTGAAGCAACTGCATTTACTGATCTTGGCATAATTTTAATTGTTTTTGTAGTAGGCGGTCGATAATCGACACTTTATAAATTACGTTAACTAAATATTAGTCTTGTAATTTGCCCATCTCCAGGGTTAATGATTAAATTACCGTAAAGGACAATTATTTTAAACGTAATTGTTCTTTAATACTATTGACATCTGCATCGTGTACCAATCCAGAGTGTGTTAAGGCAAGCTTACGCTTTTTAGACTTCTTCGTAAGAATATGGCTCTTAAAAGCGTGCTTTCTTTTGATTTTACCCGTACCTGTAAGCTTAAAGCGTTTTTTGGCACTGGATTTTGTTTTTTGTTTAGGCATTTTTTCCTATTTATATTTATCTCACTTTATGCTGAAACTGCCTGCAATGCAGACAGTGTTCAGTATCTTGTTATGCTGAATAAAGCTCAGCATCTTATTTTATTTTTTAGTCTTTGGCGCAATGAACATCGTCATGCGTTTGCCTTCTAATTTTGGCATTTGTTCCACTTTCCCCAATTCTTCCAATTCAGAGGCAAGTCGTAACAACAATATTTCACCTTGGTCCTTATATACTATTGAGCGTCCCTTAAAAAATACATAGGCTTTCAATTTAGCCCCGTCTCTTAAAAACTTCTCAGCATGTTTCTTTTTAAACTCGTAATCATGGTCGTCTGTATTCGGACCAAATCTAATCTCCTTGACCACAACCTTTGAAGCTTTCGCTTTCATTATTTTCTCACGCTTTTTTTGCTCGTAGAGAAATTTCTTGTAATCAATAATCTTACATACAGGCGGGTCGGCTTTTGGCGATATCTCCACCAAATCCAATCCCAACTCCTCTGATTTCGCCATGGCTTGTGGCAAGGTATAAATACCTACTTCAACATTATCACCAACTAATCGTACGTTCGGCGAAATGATTCTTTCATTGATTTTGTGAGGGTTTTTATTTTCCCTTCTAGGTTGGGGCCTAAATCTTTTTCGTATTGCTATGACTATTTCTTTTTAATTAAACTTAATTTTTTAAAACGACTTTAAGGTACTATTTATTTCCTTAGTGACCAAGTTAACAAAGTCCTGAACACTGATCGATCCTAAATCATCACCGCCGTGTTTGCGAACTGCGATGGTATTATTCGCTTCCTCACTTTCACCTACGATTAGCATAAAGGGTGTTTTATTCATTTCAGCCTCCCGTATTTTCTTTCCAACAGTTTCGTTCCTGTTATCAATGAGGGCGCGAATTTCGTTATTTTCCAAGGAATTTAAAACTTTTTCAGCATATTTTTCATGTTTCTCGCTCACAGGCAGTATCATAGCCTGTTCTGGAGTCAACCATAATGGGAAATTTCCACCGGTATGTTCCAATAAAAGTGCAATAAAACGTTCCATGCTTCCAAAAGGAGCTCGATGTATCATTACGGGCCTATGTAGCTCATTGTCACTACCTTTATAAGTAAGGTCAAAACGCTCTGGCAGGTTATAATCAACTTGTATGGTACCTAATTGCCAGTTTCTTCCAAGGGCATCTTTTACCATGAAATCAAGTTTTGGGCCATAAAAAGCCGCTTCACCACTTTCAATAACAAAATCAAGTCCTTTTTCTTTAGCAGCGTTGATTATCGCGTTTTCCGCTTTCTCCCAATTTTCAACCGATCCAATATATTTTTCAGGGGTAGCTGCATCCCTCACAGATACTTGTGCTTTGAAATTTTCAAGCCCCAAAGAACCCAAAACATACAATGAAAGATCAATTACATTCTTAAATTCCTGATCTAGTTGTTCGGGCGTACAAAAAATGTGCGCATCATCCTGGGTGAATCCACGAACCCGGGTCAATCCATGAAGCTCGCCGCTTTGCTCATACCTATAAACCGTACCGAATTCTGCATAACGTATGGGGAGTTCCCTATAACTAAAAGGTCTATGGTTATAAATTTCGCAATGGTGGGGGCAGTTCATGGGTTTTAACAAAAACTCTTCCTCATCCTTGGGCGTGTGAATGGGTTGAAAGC
>JABDKZ010000004.1 GCA_013001935.1 Maribacter sp. | reverse complement strand
AAATAGCTCCCTTCCCATTACGGTTTCCCGTAATATATTCAGGGCAGTGGCAGGCTTGCCATAGGCATTTGGCCCTAACTGATACACATTTTCAGGGTTCGACATAATTGGTGAAATTGTACTTTGATCACCACTCATATAAGGAACAATCTTGGAAGGAGCCCCTCTTCTTGAAGGATAAGCTTTGTTTGGAGCAACAGCCTCCGGATTGGCCTCTCCGAAAGCTTGTTCAGCTAAATATTGCATAAAAGTATCCAAGCCTTCATCCATCCATCCCCACTGACGTTCATCAGAATTAACGATCATCGGAAAAAAGTTATGGCCTACTTCATGAATGATTACGCTAATCATACCGTATTTGACCCGATCAGAGTAGGTGCCATCCTCGTTGGGTCTTCCATAATTCCAACAGATCATAGGATACTCCATACCTTGGTTTTTGGCGTGTACCGAAATGGCCTTGGGATAAGGATAATCAAAAGTATGTTTTGAATAGGTACGCAGTGTCTGTACCACGGCTTTCGTTGAATATTCTTCCCATAACGGATTTCCTTCTTTAGGATACATCGATACTGCCATCACATCTTTACTACCTACCTTTACAGCTTGCATATCCCAAATGAATTTACGGGAAGTGGCAAAACCATAATCCCTAACATTATGGGCCTTGAATTTCCAAGTTTTCTTCTTCTCGGAGAACCCTTTTTCAGCTGCTTCAGCTTCAGCTTGGGTTACAATAAGAACAGGTTTGTCATACGACTTTTTAGCCTTGGCATATCTTTTCATCATATCTTTTGAAAAGACCTCTTTTCTATTCTGAAGCACTCCTGTGGCATCTAAAATATGATCGGCAGGAACGGTTATATTTACCTCATAATCCCCAAAAGGAAGTGCAAATTCACCGCTCCCCCAGAATTGGTGGTTTTGCCATCCTTCAACATCATTATAAACGGCCATTCTAGGAAAGAACTGTGCTATTACGTAGGCGTTATTGCCATCTTTTTCAAAATGCTCATAACCCGATCTAGCTCTATTAACCGTATGATTTGGAACATTGTACCACCACTTTATAGCAAAAGAAATTTGGTCTTTACTTTTTAAGGGCTGTGGAATATTAACCCGCATCATAGTCTGGTTAATGGTATAGGATAATGGCTTTCCGGCTGCATCCTTTACATATTCAATCTTAAAACCACCGTCAAAAGGTTCATTCAGATACTTACCGGCAAAACCTCCCGGTTGTTCCGCCAATGGCACTCCACCACCATTTCTTAATGGCGACTTGCTATCCTTAGCCCTTACATTCTGATCTAATTGTACCCAAAGAAACTCAAGGTCATCGGGTGAATTGTTCGTGTAGGTAATGGTCTCGGTGCCATAAATTTTCGCATTCTTATCATCCAATTCAATATCCATTTTATAATCGGCTTGCTGCTGATAATAATCAGGACCCGGGGCTCCGGATGCCGAACGATAGGTGTTGGGAGTAGCAAACTCCTCATACATTTGCTTGAACTTACTTTGATTGGTATGACCAGGTGCCCGCTCTTCTTGTTCAACTTCCTGGGCTGTAATAACTGCGGCAAACAAGAAGAAAACTGAAGCAAAATAATACTTTACTCTATACATTTTTTTTGATTTTTAAAGCGCGAAATTTAAAGTTTTTTGAAGGATTTGTGAGGAATTGTTACAAGTTTAACATTCCTTTATTATTCTCTTTAATGAGGACAAAGCTTTTTTTCTTCCCTTTTATCCTAAAATGCACCACATTCTGCTGCTCATCGAAGAGGTCAGTTAGTACTTCGTTTTCCACTCCGATTGACTTCATCATACCTAAATCAACATCGGGAATTTCGAGGTAACAAATCATAACGTCGTTGTCATACTGCTTGCCTAGAAAAGTATACTTTATTTGTTCCCCGTTTATGTACATCAAGAATTTAGTCCTCAAATACTTTTCAACGTACTCATCGGCCAATGGGGTCTCAGAATCGGTCGCCAAATGAGTTTCAACATTGTATCGCTCTAAAATGACCTGTTCAAAATCATCAATAAATACACGCGATGTAATCTGTAATGCCTGATTCTTTTCTGAGTAATTGATATTCGTGACACTGACATAAAATTTATGGGCCACTGTGAAGGCCAACAAGGGCAATAATAATACCAGTAAACTCTTCTTTAAATATTTCATTTCTTCAAACTGTCAATTAAAAATAAGCAATCTCCGTGCCAGTTTATTGATTAATCCAAACCATTGTTTTTTCTATAATCCACGCTCTTTTTACGCATATATTCCCAAATTTTAATTTCGTCATGAACATCAACAAGGGTCTGAAAAACAGGATCTACCTCACAGAAATACATAAAATCATCAATTTTATATTCAGGTATTTTAAACTCGGTCCTAAATAGTGAATCTACGTAAAATGCCCTAACGCGTTGGGTCCGCTCGTATTTTTTATTTCTGGCAAGCCTCTTTTTCAACATTTTGGTTCTGCCGCTAATGGCATTGATCAATGGGTCAAAACTCATAAAAGGATTCGCTGTTGCAGCAAACAATTCACGTTCGGCCTGGGTTGGCAATTTTACATACGCATTGGGGAGGTCTAAGGTTGAGGCAGTGACTACAGGTCCAATTTTCATTCGCTTTAAGTCCATTGTCATATCCCCGCTAAGATTATATGGCATTACTATTACTTCATCGAGTTCGGTCAACGCATCTTCCAAAGGAACATACAACATCTTGCTCTCAAGAACACTTTGGGTTACGACCATGGTCTTTCTTTTGAATTGAATCGCCGAAAAAACGAGGGTATCATTAAGTCTGGCCGTAATTGAAAAAAAACCCTTCAAATCAGTGATTGAAGCTTTGTCGGAAGTAATATTAAGTACATGCGTTGCAGCCACATCGCCACTTTCACTATATACCTTACCTTCAATCTGCTTGGCAAACCTGGTTTGGGCACTCAGAGAAGCACCAATTAGAATAAACCCGAGCAGTACAAGTTTACTCTTTGCCATCTATTTGAGCCAAAAATGTTTTGCTATGGGTCACTAGAAAATCAATCAGCTGGAATTCATTTTCTTTCCTTAACAGGGTTTGGGTCGGCATTTTACTGTCACAATAAATCAAAAAAGCATCTATTTGGTCTTGGGGTAGATGCAGATCACTAACAAAAAATTCATCTTCGTACACCTGCCGCATTACTTGGCTCATTTTCAAAGGAGCCCGCGTTTCATCTGCTGTGGTGTTTGCCTTTGCCAGCGCTTTAAAGATGTTCACAAAATTAATCCCATCTTTCATTCCCCTCGTAATTTCGGGCATTGCAATATTCTCAACCTCTGTAGACCGATCAGCTTCGTACTCAAAGTCTTTGAATTCTTCGTTTTTCACTTCAAGGAACTTTTCCTGCTCTTCTGGGGTTACGACCACCTCATCTAATTGTGTTACCTTTTCCTTGACTTCGACTACCAATCTACCCCTTCTAATAATTTCCTCGGTGATGATCACAATCTGCAATTGATAGTTAACCGCCGTAAAAACAAGTTCGTCCCCTACCTTTACCTTTATTAAAAACTCCCCCTTATTATTGGTTATGGTGGCAAATTCAGATGTTGTATTGATCACATTTTCATTGGGCACGAAGGCATTTCGATACAGTACTTGTCCTCGAAGATAACTGCGGTCGTCATCTTGGGCATGGCCCATGGAAACGAACATAAAAATACTTAGTGCAAGTAAAACTGATTTCATCCAAATTGGTTTTAAAAAAGATAAAGAAAACATAACTTAATGGTATTTAAAAGAAGTGGGCTCTAAACTTTTGTTAATTTGTTATTCCCTTTTTACCAAGTTAACAATTGTAACTTAAAGTGGGGCCGGTATCTTCCAAAAAATCATTCTAATCCAGACTAGGTGTCCTTCAACCCAATAAGCAGTTATTTTAACTCCTAAAGTTAGGTATGTGACCATATAATTCTATTTTTGTTAGTCCCCCAAATTCGTATATTTCTAAACTATTTTTTGTATGAAACGAGCACTATTATTTCTGGTTTTTGGCATTTTTATTAGCGGCCATGTAGAGGGCCAAATAAAAATAGGGGACAATCCACAAAACATTGATGCTTCTTCAGTACTTGAGTTGGAAAGCGATTCCCGCGTTTTGGTCATCACACGAATAAGTACAGCGCAGATGAATGCTATTGTTCCGAGTGCGGGAGCCATCGTTTATAATACCGATTTGCAATGTTTGCATTACTATGATGGCGCGCAATGGATCAATGTTTGTGAAGAAGTGGGTGGTATACCCAATTTAACCACAGAACCTTTGGTCAATACAAACAGTACCTTGGTCATAACGACCAATGGGGAAAACAACCATATTGAAGTCGCCCCGAATAGTATTCGCTCTGAGCAAATTGTGGATGGCGGTATTAATGGGGATGATATACAGGATAACTCTATCGGACAAAGTAAAATAGGTAACGATGCAGTGGGTAGGAATGAAATCGCTGAAAATGCCGTTGGGTTGGAAGCCTTGGATACGGACCAAATTACCTTGAGTGATTTTAACAATACCCCTGGTTTTATTACTGGGGCTGAAATCGTAAGTAATGTCGCAGGTAATGCGCTGACGGATAACGGTGGGGCGTATTATGATAACTCAGCCATCCTAAATTCGATAGCAGCAAATACTGCTGCCATTGCCGCAGATGGGGATACCGATTCTTCCAATGAAATATTGACCAATGCGGAAATACAGGGTAATGAATTGGTTTTAACAGAAGCTGGCAATGAAACCAGAATAGATTTAAGTGTATTCAAT
>JABDKZ010000493.1 GCA_013001935.1 Maribacter sp. | reverse complement strand
GAGGATAAAGTACAAGGTTCTATAAAGATTGCCTTAAAATATGATAGGGTAACCAAGGAGCCGGTGATAAAAAAATTACAGCGTATAAGTAAGCCTGGTTTACGTAAGTATGCCAACTCTGGCGATATGCCACGAGTACTAAATGGTTTAGGTGTTGCAATTGTTTCTACTTCGCATGGGGTAATGACAAGTAAGCAAGCCAAAAACGAGAATGTAGGTGGCGAGGTATTGTGTTATGTATATTAATGCTATTTAAAGAGTAATAAAATGTCAAGAATAGGTAATAATCCAATTGCAATCCCAGAAGGCGTAACCGTTGAGGTTAAGGACAATGAGGTTACTGTAAAAGGAAAATTGGGTGAATTGAACCAAGAATTTTCAGGTGTTGAGATCAAGATAGAAGATGGTCAGGCATGGGTAACCAGACCTACAGATTCTAAGGAGCATAAAGCAAAACATGGCCTCTATAGGTCTTTGGTTTTGAATATGGTTGAGGGTGTGTCTAAAGGTTGGACCAAGGAATTGGAATTGGTTGGTGTAGGTTACAGGGCTAGTAATCAGGGTCAAAAATTGGATCTTGCACTTGGGTTTTCCCACAATATTGTAATGAATATAGCACCTGAAGTTAAGATAGAAACTACTTCTGAAAAAGGAAAGAACCCTATCATTAAACTAACCTCTTTTGACAAACAATTGGTTGGTCAGGTTGCAGCGAAGATTCGTTCGTTCCGCAAGCCAGAGCCTTACAAAGGAAAAGGTATCAAGTTCGTAGGAGAACAGTTAAGAAGAAAAGCAGGTAAATCAGCTTAATAATAAGTGTCATGGGATTATCAAAGACTCAAAGAAAATTAAGAATCAGAAGAAGGATCAGAAAGGTATCCTTTGGAACTGCCGAAAGGCCAAGATTGTCGGTATTTAGAAGTAATACAGGAATCTATGCCCAGGTTATCGATGATAATGAAGGAACTACTTTGCTTGCAGCTTCATCAAGAGATAAAGATTTGGCTTCAACAAAAGGGAATAAGTCAGAACTTGCCGCTTTAGTTGGTAAAACTATAGCCGAAAAATGTATAAAAGCCGGTATAGGTCAAGTTGCCTTTGATAGGGGCGGTAACCTATATCATGGTAGAGTTAAATCGCTCGCGGAAGGAGCAAGGGAAGCAGGACTAAAATTTTAATAAAGAGTATGTACCAGAAATACAAAAACGTAGAAACTGTTAAGCCGGGAGGTTTAGAGCTAAAAGATAGATTGGTAGGCGTACAAAGGGTAACCAAGGTAACTAAGGGGGGTAGAGCATTTGGTTTCTCTGCCATCGTTGTAGTAGGTGATGAAGCCGGTGTAGTAGGCCACGGTTTGGGTAAATCCAAAGAAGTCGCAACTGCCATTGCAAAAGCTATCGAAGATGCTAAAAAGAACCTTATTCGAATTCCTTTGGATAAGCACACCTTGCCTCATGAGCAAAAAGGAAAGTATGGTGGTGCCCGTGTTTATATTCAACCTGCATCACATGGTACAGGGGTAATTGCTGGTGGTGCTGTTAGAGCGGTATTGGAAGCCGTTGGGGTACATGATGTATTGTCTAAATCCCAGGGTTCTTCTAACCCACATAATGTTGTTAAAGCAACTTTTGATGCACTATTGCAATTAAGAGGAGCGATGACTGTTGCTCAACAAAGAGGAGTTTCTTTGGAAAAAGTTTTTAAAGGATAATTGAATTAGTATGGCAAAGATTAAGGTAAAACAGTTAAGGAGTAGTATTAAACGTCCACAGAATCAAAAAAGAACTTTGGAAGCATTGGGACTACGTAAGATTGGCCAAATAGTAGAGCATGACGCCACGCCGAACATTCTTGGCATGATAGATAAAGTTAAACACTTAGTCACCACAGAGGAGGCTTAACATATATAATAGTGTAATGAATTTAAGTAATCTAAAACCAGCTGAAGGTTCTGTCAATAGAGACGGGAAAAGAGTAGGAAGAGGCCAAGGCTCAGGAAAGGGAGGAACGGCAACTAGAGGACACAAAGGGGCCAAGTCAAGATCTGGATATTCCAAGAAAATTGGTTTTGAAGGGGGTCAAATGCCTTTACAAAGACGCGTTCCGAAGTTTGGGTTTACAAACATTAACCGAAAAGAATACCAAGGGATCAATCTTGACAAATTACAGGAATTGGTAGACAAAAAAGTGATAAAGGATGCGGTTACTTTTGATACGCTTGTCGCCAATGGTTTGGTAGGAAAGAATGATTTGGTAAAGATTTTAGGAAGAGGGGAGTTAAAAGCCTCCTTGAAGGTTTCAGTACATAAATTTACAGCTTCTGCAAAGGCTGCCATCGAAGCAGCTGGGGGTGAAGCAATAAATTTATAAGCTAGACAAGACAATACTATGAAGAAATTTTTCGAGACACTGTCCAATATTTGGAAGATTGAAGAGCTAAGGAATAGGATAATAATCACCTTAGGCCTTCTTTTGGTATACCGTTTTGGTTGTCAAATCGTTCTTCCAGGTATAGATACAACTCAGCTGGCAGAATTAACCTCCAATACAGATAGTGGTATTTTAGGAATTCTGAATGCATTTACAGGGGGTGCATTTGCAAATGCCTCTATTTTTGCACTGGGTATCATGCCTTATATTTCTGCCTCGATTGTGGTACAATTAATGGGTATCGCTATTCCGTATTTACAGAAATTACAAAAGGAAGGCGAAAGTGGAAGAAAAACAATAAACCAGATTACAAGGTGGTTAACTATCGGTATTTGTATCGTTCAAGCACCGGCTTATCTATACAGTTTGGGAGCTTTAGGTGTACCTGATAGTGCATTTGTCTTAGGTAAAGGATTAGATTTTATAGTACCATCCGTAATAATATTGGTAACAGGTTGTGTCTTTGCCATGTGGTTGGGAGAAAAAATTACGGATAAAGGTATAGGTAACGGGATTTCCTTATTGATCATGATTGGGATTATTGCCACCTTACCACAGTCATTTGTTCAGGAGTTCATTTCTAGAACCGCGAATAATACAGGTGGACTAATGTTCATATTGATTGAAGTTATTCTTTGGTTCTTGGTGATTCTTGCCAGTGTTTTATTGGTAATGGCTACGCGTCAGATTCCTGTACAGTATGCAAGAAGAACGGCATCAGGAGGATATGAGAAGAATGTAATGGGGTCCAGACAATATATTCCTCTAAAATTGAATGCTTCTGGGGTAATGCCTATTATATTTGCACAGGCGATAATGTTTGCTCCTGGTTTGATTGGTAAAACTTTTAATAGTACAGCTGTCGGTCAATGGATGGAGGTTCAATTTCAAGATATTTTTGGATTGGCCTACAACATATTGTTTGCACTTTTGATTATCATCTTCACCTATTTTTATACGGCGATTACAGTGCCTACCAATAAAATGGCCGATGATTTGAAAAGAAGCGGTGGTTTTATTCCAGGGATAAGACCCGGTAAGGAAACAGGTGATTTTCTGGATAAGATTATGTCCTTGATTACATTGCCTGGATCAATATTCTTGGCATTATTGGCGGTATTACCGGCTATAGTGGTTAAGTTGATGGATGTTCAAGCAGGTTGGGCATTGTTTTATGGTGGTACATCATTATTGATTATGGTTGGTGTAGCCATTGATACTGTTCAGCAAGTAAATGCTTACTTATTGAACAGGCATTATGACGGTTTAATGAAATCAGGTAAAAACAGGAAAGTAGCATAGATTATGGCTAAACAAGCAGCAATAGAACAAGATGGGTCTATTATAGAAGCCCTATCAAATGCAATGTTTCGAGTAGAACTAGAGAATGGTCATGTAGTAACAGCCCATATTTCTGGTAAAATGAGAATGCATTATATAAAATTGCTTCCTGGTGATAAGGTTAAATTGGAGATGAGTCCATATGACCTGACCAAAGCAAGAATTACATATAGATATTAAGATAGCAAGATGAAAGTTAGAGCTTCAGTAAAAAAGAGAAGTGCCGATTGCAAAATAGTTCGCAGAAAAGGCAGGTTGTACGTAATCAACAAAAAGAATCCTAGATTTAAACAAAGACAAGGATAGTTATGGCAAGAATTGCAGGTATAGATATACCAAAACAAAAAAGAGGTGTTATTGCCCTTACCTATATTTTTGGTATCGGAAATAGTAGAGCTAAAGAAATCTTAACGAAGGCGAAGGTTAGTGAGGATACCAAGGTATCTGATTGGAACGATGATGAGATTGGCCGTATTCGTGAGGCCGTGGCTTCATACACCATAGAAGGTGAATTAAGAACAGAGACCCAGTTGAACATTAAGCGATTAATGGATATTGGCTGTTACCGAGGTATTCGCCATAGGGCTGGTCTACCTTTAAGAGGTCAAAGAACCAAAAACAACTCTAGAACCCGTAAAGGAAAAAGAAAAACAGTGGCCAACAAGAAGATGGCAACTAAATAATAAGTAGCATAGTATGGCAAAGACAAGTGCAAAATCGGCTAAGAAACGCAAAGTAATAGTAGATGCTGTTGGAGAAGCTCACGTAACCGCCTCTTTCAATAATATTATCATATCATTGACTAATAAAAAGGGAGACGTTATCTCTTGGTCATCTGCTGGAAAACTAGGATTCAGAGGCTCTAAAAAGAACACTCCATATGCAGCTCAAGTAGCTGCTGAGGATTGTGCAAAAGTAGCCCATGAAGCAGGGCTTAGAAAGGTTAAGGTTTATGTAAAGGGTCCAGGCAATGGTAGGGAATCCGCAATTCGTTCTATACACAATTCTGGAATCGAAGTTACGGAAATCATCGATGTTACACCAATGCCACATAATGGTTGTAGACCTCCGAAAAGAAGAAGAGTTTAATTAGTATAAATATTTCATAGGAAGTGTAGTTACGATTATCGAAGGATTAAGCCTTAATTCATAATCACATTTCCAAATTTAAAGAAGATGGCAAGATATACAGGACCACAAAGTAGAATCGCACGAAAATTCGGCGAAGCGATTTTCGGAGACGATAAGTCTTTTGAAAAGAAAAATTACCCTCCAGGACAGCACGGGCAAAACAGGCGTAGAGGAAAGAAATCTGAATACGCTGTTCAGTTGATGGAGAAGCAAAAAGCAAAATATACTTACGGTATATTAGAGCGTCAGTTTAGAAATTTGTTTGCCACTGCCAATAGAAGTAAAGGAGTAACCGGTGAGGTTCTTTTGCAACTCTGTGAGGCAAGACTTGATAATGTAGTATTCAGAATGGGTATTTCTACATCGAGAAGAGGGGCAAGACAATTGGTTTCACACAGACATATTACCGTGAATGGAGAGTTGGTCAATATTCCATCGTATTCGTTAAAAGCTGGCGATGTTGTTGGTGTTAGGGAAAAATCAAAATCCTTGCAGACTATCCAGGATGCTTTGGCTGCAAGTAGCCATGTATATGAATGGATTACCTGGAATACAGAAAAGAAAGAAGGGACTTTTGTTTCTGTACCAGAGCGAACACAGATACCTGAAAATATCAAGGAACAATTAATCGTCGAGTTATACTCCAAATAAAACAACACTGATCCAATTATGGCATTATTTAATTTTCAGAAACCCGATAAAGTAATAATGATCGATTCTTCAGATTTCGAAGGGAAATTTGAATTTCGACCATTGGAACCAGGATACGGTTTAACCGTTGGGAACGCATTAAGAAGGGTATTGCTTTCATCTTTGGAAGGCCATGCTATTACTTCCGTTAGGATAGATAAAGTAGAACATGAGTTCTCAGTAATTCCCGGTGTTGTAGAAGATGTGACCGAGATTATTTTGAATCTAAAACAAGTTCGTTTTAAAAAGCAAATTGAAGATTCAGAAGCAGAGGTGGTTTCTATTTCGGTAAGTGGAAAAAATCAATTGACCGCAGGTGATTTTCAAAAGTTCATTTCAGGATATCAAGTGCTGAATCCTGACTTGGTTATCTGTAATATGGATTCCAAGGTTAGTATCAATATGGAAATCGTTATTGATAAAGGTAGGGGTTACGTTCCTGCAGAGGAAAACAAAAAATCAAATGCTGCTCTTGGCACAATAGCGGTTGATTCTATTTTTACGCCTATCAAAAATGTAAAATATAGTATTGAGAACTTTAGGGTAGAGCAGAAAACCGATTACGAAAAATTGGTTTTCGAGATTGTGACCGATGGTTCTATACACCCAAAAGATGCATTGACCGAAGGGGCGAAAGTTTTAATTCATCACTTCATGTTGTTCTCTGATGAGCGAATTACCTTGGAAGCCGATGAGATTGCCCAAACTGAAACCTATGATGAGGAATCATTACATATGCGTCAGTTATTGAAAACAAAATTGGTAGACATGGATCTATCAGTTCGTGCCCTGAACTGCTTAAAGGCAGCTGAGGTTGACACCTTGGGCGATTTGGTTTCATTCAATAAGAACGACCTTATGAAGTTTAGGAACTTTGGAAAGAAATCCTTGACCGAACTTGAAGAGTTGGTAATTAACAAAGGTCTTAGTTTCGGAATGGATCTTTCAAAATATAAATTAGACAAAGATTAAACAATCATATTTTGCTCTCCTGATGATTCCTGTCAGGATTTGGTAGCAAGATGATAAAATTAAAATAATGAGACACGGAAAGAAAGTCAATCATTTAGGAAGAAAAGCAGCGCATAGAAAGGCGATGCTGGCCAATATGGCATGTTCCTTAATTGAGCATAAACGCATAAATACAACTGTTGCCAAGGCAAAAGCCCTAAAACAGTTTGTTGAGCCATTGATTACAAAATCCAAAGCGGAAAATAATCAGTCTACAGAGAAGGGTACGCACAACAGACGTATTGTTTTTAAATATCTGAGAAGCAAATACGCTGTTTCGGAATTGTTCAGTGAAGTCTCTGAAAAGGTAGGTGATAGGCCAGGAGGTTATACCAGAATCATTAAATTAGGAAATCGTCTCGGTGATAATGCCGATATGGCAATGATCGAGTTGGTTGATTTTAATGAGCTTTACAATGCCAATAAACCGAAGAAGAAAACTACGAGACGAAGTAGAAGAGGTGGCGGGACTAAAACAGCAACACCACCAGTTGCAGTAGCTGATAACAAAACTGAAGATTCAGAAGAATAAGATGTTATTAACTAATAATATTTACGAAAGGATAAACTTTACAGTTTATCCTTTTTTTATGTTTATTTGTGAAATCTAAATATTGTATTTGAAGTATGAAATATCAATCTAAGAAAAAAGCTCTATTGTTATTGGCGGATGGCACCATTTTTCATGGAAAGGCCGTTGGGGGAAAAGAAGGCACATCTTTTGGGGAAGTCTGTTTTAATACGGGCATGACAGGGTATCAGGAAATTTTTACCGACCCTTCCTATTTTGGTCAACTTATGGTGACTACCAATGCCCATATTGGTAATTACGGTACAAACAAGGATGAAGTAGAATCGGGTTACGTGAAAATAGCGGGATTGATCTGTAAGAATTTCAGTTATGACTATTCAAGACCGGATGCGGATATGAGTTTGCTTGAATTCTTGGATAAGAATAATACATTGGCGATTTCAGATGTTGATACAAGAGCATTGGTAAGTTATATCAGAGACCACGGAGCAATGAATGCCGTAATAACGACAGATATTGAAAATTTGGACAATCTCAAGTCTCAATTGGCCAAAATGCCAAGTATGAAAGGCTTGGAATTGGCTTCAAAGGTATCAACCAAAGAGCCTTATTATTTTGGCAATGAAAATGCCAAATACAAAATATCGGCCTTGGATATTGGGATAAAACTCAATATTCTTAGAAACCTAGCGAAAAGGGATTGTTATATCCAGGTATTTCCTTATAATGCTACTTTTGAACAAATGAGTGCATGGAACCCAGATGGTTATTTCATTTCCAATGGCCCTGGCGATCCTGAACCTTTAGACGCATCGATTAATACTGCAAAAGATATCATTGCTAGCGATAAACCACTATTCGGTATCTGTTTAGGGCATCAAGTCATTGCTTTGGCCAATGGTGTCTCAACCTATAAGATGCACAATGGTCATAGAGGCATAAACCATCCCATCAAGAATCTATTAACGGGTAAGGGCGAAATTACATCCCAAAATCATGGCTTTGCCGTTAACAAGGAAGAAACCGAATCAAATCCTGATTTGGAAATAACCCATGTTCATTTAAATGATGGTACGGTTGCAGGAATGCGAATGCGAAACAAGGATGTTTTTTCAGTACAATATCATCCAGAAGCTAGTCCCGGACCACATGATTCAGAATATCTTTTTGATCAATATTTTGAATTGATCAAAAAATCGGCAATGCAGAAAGTCAAAGTTTAAATAATTGTTATTAACAAGTGAATATAGGGTATAAACGTACTCTGTAATTAGCTTGTTTTGTATCTTTGTACTTTCAAAAATCAATACTAAAAACAATTTATATGAGTATTATTCTTAGTGTCCATGCGAGACAGATTCTAGATTCTAGGGGAAACCCAACTGTAGAGGTAGATGTAATTACAGAAAATGGTATAATGGGCAGGGCAGCGGTTCCTTCTGGTGCTTCTACCGGTGAGCACGAAGCTGTTGAACTTCGCGATGGTGGTAATACTTTTATGGGTAAGGGTGTTAGCAAAGCTGTAAACAATGTAAATACCGTCATTGCAGAAGAAATTCTGGGAATGTCTGTTTTTGAGCAAAATCTTATTGATCAAACAATGATCGAATTGGATGGTACCCCAAATAAGTCAAAACTTGGCGCCAATGCAATTTTAGGGGTTTCGTTGGCTGCTGCCAAAGCGGCCGCTAATGAGCTTGGACTATCACTCTTTAGATATGTTGGTGGTGTAAGTGCGAATACACTTCCGGTTCCGATGATGAATATAATAAATGGGGGTTCACATTCTGATGCGCCTATTGCTTTTCAGGAGTTTATGATCATGCCTATTAAGGCTAAGAGTTTTTCACACGCCATGCAAATGGGTACCGAGATTTTTCATCACCTAAAAAAAGTGCTACACGACCGAGGTTTAAGCACTGCTGTTGGTGATGAAGGTGGTTTTGCGCCTACTTTGGATGGTACCGAGGATGCCATTGAAACTATTGGAAAAGCGGTAGGGAACGCTGGTTATAAATTTGGCGATGAAGTTAAAATCGCTTTAGATTGTGCTGCCGCTGAATTCTACGAAAAAGGCAAATATGACTACACCTTGTTCGAAGGAGATAAAGGTGCTGTTCGTTCCTCTGAGGAACAAGCCAAGTATTTGGCCGAATTATGTGCTAAATACCCTATTATTTCAATAGAGGACGGTATGGATGAGAACGATTGGGATGGCTGGAAAGTTTTAACTGAAATGATCGGGGATAAAGTACAATTAGTTGGTGATGACCTTTATGTGACCAATGTCGAAAGATTATCACGTGGCATTGAAAATGGAATTGCCAATTCAATACTAATTAAGGTAAATCAAATTGGTTCTTTGACTGAGACTATTGCAGCTGTGAACATGGCCAAGGATGCTGGTTTTACTTCAGTAATGTCTCATCGCTCCGGAGAAACGGAGGATAATACAATTGCTGATTTGGCTGTGGCCTTGAACACGGGTCAAATTAAGACTGGTTCTGCTTCCCGTTCTGATAGGATGGCCAAATACAACCAATTACTTAGAATTGAAGAAGAATTAGGTAGTACAGCTTATTTCCCACAAGAAAAGGCTTTTAAAGTAAATCAATAAGCGCTTGAATAATAAAAAGCCTTTCTTTCGAAAGGCTTTTTTTTGGCTCTGAGCTAAACTTTAATTACCTTTTTGGATTGATGATTACAAACCAATTTTAACTTTGAAAAATGAACAACTTTCTTTTTGTCGCGGCAGAAAATGATGGATTGCATAATTGTAAAGCGGGTGGCATGGGCGATGTTGTACGCGATGTGCCAAGACAGATTTCTGAGAGAGGTGATAAAGTACATGTTGTTGTACCCGCCTATTCTCGACTACATGAAAACGGAATATTCAAAACCAAGCTCAATTTTGAATTAAGGGGAATTACATACACCGCTGAATTATATGAGGTTATCCCGAAAAAGGAGTTCGATAATATTCATCATTACGTCATTCATCATCCTGAAATTGAAGCTGGTGAGATTGCTAAAATTTACCATGATAATCCGGTAGAGCCTTTCTTTACAGATTTTGTGAAGTTTGTCATATTCTGTACTGCCGTAGCGGAGGCAATAAAACAAGGCGCATTTGGTAAGCTAGACATTGTTCATATGCACGATTGGCATGCTAGTCTCGTGTTGTTTTTGAAGACCTATCATCCAAATTACAAATCACTAAATAAAATGAGGTTTGTATTCAGCATCCATAATTTGGCTATTCAAGGTATTCGCCCCTTTGACCATAACTATGCTTCATTGCGTAATTGGTTTCCCGACATTGCTTATGATCCCAAGAAATTAATGGATTACAGATATCAAGATTGTATTAATCTAATGGCTGTGGGTGTTCGTTTTGCAGATGCTGTTCATACGGTTTCCCCATCGTATAAAGAAGATGTAATGCTACCAAGTACGCCACCTGAATTCATAGGTGGTGAAGGTCTTGAGAAAGATTTGCAAATGGCAGATGATGAAGGAAGATTGTTTGGGATTTTGAATGGCTGTAACTATAAGAATATTAACGTTGAAGCCAAGGGGATGATTTACCGTAACACGATTTTAGCATTGTTTCAATGGCTGCAAGATGAAACTAAAAAATACAAATCGGATTTTTTAGCTCACACTGGTGAAAAAATCATAAAGTACATCATAGAGGGTAGGCCCAATTTTATTGCTTCAAGTGTGGCAAGGTTAACGGAGCAAAAGTTCTATTTTATTAAACGTTCACCTGAAGCATTTGTTGAAATTCTCAAGAAACTAAATAAGGTAAACGGCATTTTTATCCTTTTAGGTACCGGTGCTCCAGAATATGAAGATTTATTTAGGAAAATCAGTTATGAGAATAAAAATTTCATATTTACAAATGGGCAATCAGAAAGTTTGATTGATTCAATGTACCTTGAATCGGATCTTTATTTCATGCCAAGCCTTTTTGAGCCCTGTGGTATAAGCCAAATGCTAGCAATGCGTAATGGGGTGCCATGTTTGGTACACCATTCAGGAGGTTTAAAGGATACCGTAGCGCATATGAAAACAGGATTTAGTTTTGATGGGGATACCTATGATGAAAAAATTAATAATATGGTAGCCTCATTTGACCTGATCTTGGATATTTACAGCAACGACAAACCAAGATGGAAGAAAATCCAGGCCAGCGCAAAAAAGATGCGTTTTACTTGGAAAAAGTCGGTTGATGAATATTATAGGTCACTTTATTCCCTTAGTTCATAATAATCAACATACTAAAGTTTCATCGTAGAAGTCTTAAATAGTCTATTTAATACACTTTATGAATTGTTAAAACGATTGGTTTTCCCTAAATTTGCATTTCACTCTAATCCCAGTAAAATATACCTATGTCAGACAAAGCAACCCTAGAATATAACGGTAAAAAATATGAATTTCCAGTAATAAAAGGTTCAGAAGATGAACTGGCCATTGACATAAAAACATTACGCTCTTCAACTGGGATGATAACGATAGATCCAGGCTATAAGAATACCGGTTCATGTGAAAGTGCCATTACTTTTTTAGATGGTGAAAAGGGCATGCTAAGGTATAGGGGATATGATATTGAGGAACTGGCTGAAAAGGCTGATTTCTTGGAAGTCGCTTATTTATTGATTTTTGGCGAACTGCCAAACAAGGAACAGTTAGAAAAATTTGATTTTGATATTAAAGCGGAATCCCATGTAGAT
>JABDKZ010000196.1 GCA_013001935.1 Maribacter sp. | reverse complement strand
ATAAAAAAGATAAAGCACAACCCCATAGGGGTTTCTTCATATTCTTTTTGGCAGTTTGAGGGGCCAAAAGAAGATGTGCCTATGGAGTATTGTATTGACAAGGCCGCAGCAATGGGCTTTGATGGCATTGAGTTATTATTGGTGCAAATGTCCTCTGAGGAAAACGGGTATTTACAAAAACTTAAAAAGCAGGCTTTTCATGCAGGTCTTGATTTAATGGGTTTTTCAACACATCAAGGATATTTGAATCCTGATAAGGCATATAGGGATGAAAATATAGCCAAGACCATACACCAAATAGAACTTGCTTACAAATTGGGCATTCCTACTATGCGATTGAATACGGGTCGTTGGGGAACTTCCGAGTCTTTTGATGCCTTGATGGCAAACAAAGGAATAGAACCCACCATTGAGGGGTATACCGAAGAAGATGGTTATGGTTGGGTCATTGATTCCATCGAAAAGTGCCTTCCAATTGCCGAAAAATGCGGTGTAGTATTAGGATTGGAAAATCACTGGGGACTGGGTCGTACAGCTGAAGGAGTTAAGCGTATTGTTGATACGATAAATAACCCTTGGTTGCAAGTTACTTTAGATACAGGTAACTTTTTAGAGAATAGGGAAGAGCAGATGAGATTGTTGGCCCCCCAAACCTATTTGATACAAGCAAAAACCTATTATGGAGGAGGGAAATGGTATACGTTAGACATTGATTATCCCATGATTGGGGAAATGATGCGCGCGCATAATTATAAAGGGTATATATCGCTTGAATTTGAGGGTAAGGAAGACCCCAATATTGCAGTCCCAAAAAGTTTGGAAGTGCTAAGAGACGCATTTTACTATGAACTGGAGTAAATTTAAAATTTACTGTTATCAGATATGTTTCAGGCCTTCATAAACGACAATGCTAACGGCATTGGCTAGATTTAAGCTTCTGATGTGAGGGCTAAACAAAGGGATTTTGTAAAGCTTGTCAGTGTTGGCAGTGATGATTTCATTGGATAAGCCAACTGATTCCTTTCCAAAGACCAGAAACATGTCGTCCTCGTATGCTATGGACCAATGATTTTGTGCTCCGTGACTTGAAAAATAGACTAGGTTTTTTTCTTTGTGTTTTTTATAAAAATCTTCTATGCTGTCATAAATGAATAGTGAAATATGGGGCCAGTAATCCAAACCCGCACGTTTTAATCGCTTATCATTAAGCTCAAAACCAAAAGGTTTGACCAAATGCAAATTAGATCCGGATGCCAGTGCAAGACGACCAATATTCCCAGTGTTATTAGGAATTTCAGGCTCGAAGAGAACAATGTTAAGAGGCATGGTTCTTAATTGATTTAAGATATAATTGTTCTACTTTGGCTCGGGCCCAAGGAGTTTTACGTAAAAATTTAAGACTAGACTTAATAGAAGGATTGCTTTTAAAACAATTGATGTTGATTTTACTGGCCAATTCCTCCCAGCTATAGCGGTTGACCAGATGTTCCAAGATGTCGACAAGTTTAATTCCGTGTAATGGATTGTTAGGTTGTATATGGCTCATGAACTTTAAATATTGCGACGAATTCTTACTTTAAATGTACGTTAAGTATTTCTGACAAAACATATAAAATGAAAAACTCCGGTAATCAGCCGGAGTTTATTCATCAATCAAAAAACGAACAGTCATGATAAACTGTTGTTATGTTTCACAAATTACAATATATATGCCAAATTTCCAATATTAGGAATATTTAACATTTAATTTGTGCCTCTTTTAACCGAGATACGTCTTTAATATTTTACTTCTAGAAGTATGTTTTAATCTTCTTATCGCTTTTTCCTTGATTTGACGGACCCTTTCCCTTGTAAGGTCAAAAGTCTCACCAATTTCCTCAAGGGTCATTGAATGTTGACCTGCCAAACCAAAATACAAACGAATAACGTCTGCTTCCCTTGGTGTTAAGGTTTCAAGGGCTCTTTCGATTTCTGTACGCAATGATTCGTGCAACAATTCCCTGTCAGGATTTGGAGACTCCCCACTACGAAGAACATCATAAAGGTTAGAATCCTCACCAGCGATTAAAGGTGCATCCATAGATACATGGCGCCCTGAGTTTTTCAAGGATTGCTTAACATCCTCAACGGTCATGTCCAATTCTTTTGCGATTTCTTCTGCAGAAGGCATTCTTTCGTGCGCTTGCTCCAAAAAGGCAAAAGTTTTGTTAATTTTATTAATTGATCCAATTTTATTCAAAGGCAAACGAACGATACGTGATTGTTCTGCCAATGCTTGCAAAATGGATTGACGAATCCACCAAACGGCGTAAGAGATAAATTTAAAACCCCTTGTTTCGTCAAAACGTTGTGCCGCTTTAATCAATCCTAAGTTTCCTTCATTGATCAAATCGGGTAAAGTAAGGCCTTGGTTTTGGTACTGTTTGGCAACTGATACCACGAATCGAAGATTGGCCTTTGTAAGTTTTTCAAGAGCGATCTGGTCGCCTGCCTTGATGCGTTGTGCCAATTCTACTTCTTCATCTGCTGTAATCAAGTCTACTTTGCCAATTTCTTGCAAGTACTTGTCCAAAGATGCGGTTTCCCTATTGGTAACCTGTTTTGTAATCTTAAGCTGTCTCATCTACTGTGTTTAAGTTCAAGTTGCATAGACTGCATATACTTATACGTAAAAAAGATTAAAATGTTACAAATTGATGGGATTAATTGCTTTTTGACACAAAAAAAGTCCCGATTTTGGTATCGGGACTTTACATTTATAGGATAATTACACTAATCTCTTCTCGGTTTACGATCTCTATTATCCCTTCCGCGACGATCATCCCTTCCACGATTGCGATCATTGCTACGTGGGGGTCTTTCTTTAAAGCCTTCTGGTTTAGGCAATAGCGCCTTTCTAGAAACTTTTTCTTTACGGGTTCTTGGATCAGTGCCAAAATATTTCACATCAAAAATATCTCCCATATTGACTACGTCACTCACTTTTTCTGTTCGTTCCCAGGCCAATTCGGATACATGGAGTAAGACTTCATTGCCAGGAGCTTCTGTATATTCGACAACAGCACCAAAATCCAACATCTTAATTACCTTCACTTCATATACACTGCCAACTGCTGGTTTAAACATCAACGAATCAATTTTTGCCAGAACAGCTTCGATACCTTCTGGGTCTGTGCCCAGAATTTCTACAATGCCCTCTTCGGTAACGGGATCTTCATTAATTACAATTGTACATCCTGTTTCTTTCTGTAATTCCTGAATTACCTTTCCTCCTGGTCCTATTAATGCACCAATAAACTCATTAGGTATGGTACGTGTTACCATCTTAGGAGCATGTGCCTTAACATCGGCATTTGGTACAGCAATTGTTTCCGTAAGTTTTCCTAAAATATGTAAACGACCTGCTTGTGCTTGCTTTAGGGCATTAACAAGAATCTCGTAAGATAATCCCTTTACTTTGATATCCATTTGACAAGCCGTAATCCCATCAGCGGTACCTGTAACTTTAAAGTCCATATCGCCTAAGTGATCTTCATCGCCCAAAATATCGGAAAGAACCGCATATTTACCTGAATCCGCGTCCGAAATTAATCCCATAGCGATACCAGATACTGGTTTGGTCATTTGAACCCCGGCATCCATCAACGCCATTGTGCCGCTACAGACAGTTGCCATAGAAGAAGAACCGTTAGACTCCAATACTTCAGATACTATACGAACTGTGTATGGGCAATCTTCAGGGATCATTCCTTTTAAGGCACGTTGCGCTAAATTACCGTGACCAACTTCTCTTCTTGAAGTACCACGGATAGGCCTTGCCTCACCAGTACAGAAGGGAGGGAAGTTATAATGTAGATAGAAAGTCTCTTCGCCTTCGAAAGATGGCATATCTATTTTATTCGCCTCACGTGAAGTACCTAAGGTTACGGTCGCCAAAGCTTGGGTTTCCCCACGTGTAAATATCGAAGAACCATGGGTTGAAGGAAGATAATCTACCTCGCACCATATTGGTCTGATCTCATCTGTTTTTCTTCCATCCAATCGTAAACCTTCATTTAATGTAAGGTCGCGTACAGCAGCTTTTTCAGCTTTGCCATAGTATTTAGATACCAATTCACCAAAATCCTCTAGTTCCTCTTCAGAAAAAGAAGCTTTAATTTCTTCTTTGATTTCTTGAAATGAAGCACTGCGTTCTTGCTTTGCTGATCCTGCTTTAGCTACAGCATATACTTTATCGTAGGCTAAGTCGTGAATTTTCTTGGCTAAGTCCTCATCTTCCCTTTCAGTTTCGTATTCACGTACTTCTTTTCTACCAACGGCTTCTGCAAGTCTAAGCTGGGCAGCACATTGTATTTTAATATGATCGTGTGCAAATTTTATGGCTTCCACCATTTCCTCTTCACTGATTTGTTTCATCTCACCTTCAACCATCATAACTGAATCGGCAGAAGCACCGATCATCAGTTCGATGTCACTTTCTGCCAATTGGGCTCTGGTTGGGTTGATGACAAATTCACCATTTACACGACCAACCCTGGCTTCAGAAATGGCACATTCAAATGGGAAATCTGAAAGCTGAATTGCAGCCGATGCAGCCAATCCGGCCATAGCTTCAGGCATTACATCATCATCATGAGACATTAACTGAATCATAACCTGCGTCTCAGAATGGTAATCTTTTGGAAAGAGTGGACGCAAAACACGATCAACTAATCGCATGGTTAAAACTTCGCCATCACTAGGTCTGGCTTCTCTTTTAAAGAAACCTCCAGGATAGCGCCCTGAAGCGGCAAATTTTTCGCGATAATCTACGGTGAGCGGAAGAAAATCCACATCACTCTGCTTGTAATTGGAAACAACTGTACATAATAACATACATTTTCCTGACTGGACAACAACAGAACCATGGGCCTGTTTTGCCAATTTTCCGGTTTCGATAGAAATTTCTCTACCATCACCGAGGTCAATGACCTCTCTAAATACTTTTGGAATCATAAATTCGATTTAAAACCTGATTTCTTCAGGTTTATTATACAATGGTCTTCCGGCCAATCTTACTGGTCGGATTGTGTTGTGTTGTTGTGTGTTGACCAATGAAAAACTGTGTGCAGCTTTTTGAATGTGTCCTTTTTAACTTCCTGGACTTAGGAGTATATTAAAAAAGGGAAGCATAGCTTCCCCTCTCTGTCTTATTTTCTGATATTTAGTTCCTTGATAAGCTCACGATATTTTACAATATCTTTCTTTTTCAAGTAATCTAATAGACTTCTTCTTTTACCTACCAGTCTTACTAAGGAACGTTCGGTGTTATAATCTTTGTGATTATTTTTTAGGTGCCCCGTCAGGTGGTTTATGCGATGTGTGAACAAAGCAATTTGCCCCTCAGTTGAACCTGTGTTCTCTTCTTTTCCGCCGTGTTTTTTAAAAATGTCGGCTTTAATTTCCTTGGTTAAATACATTCCAATATTTGTTTAATGATTTTTATGTATTTGATTGATTTTCAATCAGGGCGCAAAGATAGGAATATTTTTTGTTTTGGGAAGTAAGGTATTCTTTTTTTAAATCAATATTAAACCTTTTTAGTTTTTGCTGGTCAAAGATAAAAATGTTAAAAAAATGTTATTATGAAAAAAAGTCTCAAAAAAATGAACATTGTAGGATTAATGCTTATGGCAATCTTAGTATTGGTATCCTGCGACAAAGATGATTCCCAGGATTTTACTGAGGAAGGAACTTTTACCGTAGCTGAACTTAAAGCAAGTGATGAAACGGATTTGATTACAGAAGATGTCATCAATATTGGTGAAGAGGTGTATGCTACCGATGAAATTACGGTTACCTCAAAGTCCAATTATATTTCGGACTATCTTCCTGATTGTGTCACCATTACCACAGTGGTTACGAGCACTAGTAAAGAGAAGACCATCGATTTTGGTGAAGGTTGTGAACTGCCTAATGGCAACATACTTAGCGGCATCATATACCTTAGTTATTTAAAGGATATGGATTTGGCAACTAAAACACTGAGTATGTCCTTGGAGAATTTCACCTTTAATGGTGTTGCCGTTGAAGGTAGTGCCTCAGTGGTCAGAACCCGAAGTAATGAAAATGGTAATCCACAGTCCGATGCGGAATCAAGTTTCAGTGGTGAATGGCCTGATGGGACTTCTGCTAGTTTTACAGGGAATAGAACCCGAGAATGGATTGAAGGATATGGATCCGGATTTTGGGGAGATAACGTTTTCTTGATTTCAGGGAAAGGAACCTATACGGGTAAATTGGGCAATGTTTTTATGAAAGAAACAATGGTGCCTTTACGAAGGGAACTGGCCTGTAGATTCATTGTGAGTGGAATTCTTAAAATTTCTCGTAATGATACCACCGCTAGTCTGGATTTTGGTGATGGAAGTTGTGATGCTAAAGGCATACTTACCTATCCAAATGGGGAAGTTCAAGAAATATTCTTACGAAGATTTTTTAATTAAAGTTGCTAAGACCAAAAAGCCCTGACGATATCGTCAGGGCTTTTTTTATTTTCTAATGGGATTATTTTGAATTAAATCGATATAAAGATTGATTTTCTTCTTTAACTCCTTTCTATGGGTTATGAAATCCAAAAAACCATGCTCTTGAAGAAACTCGGCAGTTTGAAAGCCTTCTGGTAAATCCTTGCCTGTTGCTTCTTTGACAATTCGAGGACCGGCGAAACCGATCAATGCACCCGGTTCTGATATGTTAATATCACCTAGCATTGCATATGAAGCGGTAGTGCCACCGGTTGTTGGATCCGTACATAAGGAAATATAAGGCAATTTCAACTCAGCCAATTGGGCTAGTTTTGCGGAGGTTTTAGCTAATTGCATCAAGGATAATGCAGCCTCCATCATGCGAGCTCCTCCAGATTTGGAAATCATTACAAAAGGAACTTTTTTCACGATGGCGTGATCAATGGCCCTTGCAATTTTTTCTCCAACAACACTTCCCATGGATCCTCCAATAAAGCTAAAATCCATACAGGCAACCACAATATTCTTTCCAAAGGATTTGCCCATCGCGGTTCTTACGGCATCTTTAAGGCCTGTTCTTTTTTGGGCCGCTTTTAAGCGATCTGAGTACTTTTTTGTATCGGAAAATTTAAGGGGATCTTTGGAGGTTAGTTTTGGATCTAACTCGGTAAATTTGTTGTCATCGAAGAGAATTTCAAAATATTCCTTACTGCCGATACGAACATGATAATCATCTTCGGGACTTACATAAAAGTTTTTTGCCAAATCTTCGGATTCAACAATTTTACCCGTAGGGGATTTGTACCAAAGGCCCTTAGGAGTATCCTTTTTCTCCTCGGTGGCTGTCTGAATACCCTTTTCCTTCCTTCTAAACCATGAAGACATATCTTCCATATTGAGTTAAAAAATTCGCTATAAAGTATCAACGTTATTTAAATCCTCAAACGCTTTTTTTAAACGTTCAATAAAGGTCTTTTCACCTTCTCTCAGCCACACTCTTGGGTCGTAAAATTTCTTGTTTGGCTCATCAGGACCATTTGGGTTGCCTATTTGAGCTTGAAGATAATCATTTTTATCTTGAACATAGTCTCTTACTCCTTCCAGGAAAGCATATTGCAAATCTGTATCGATGTTCATTTTTATAACGCCATAACCGATCGCTTCCCTAATTTCTTCGACTGTTGATCCTGATCCCCCATGAAAGACAAAATCAATATGATTATGCCCAACACCATATTTTTTTGAAATAAAATCTTGGGAATTCCTTAAAATTTTAGGTGTCAATTTCACATTTCCTGGTTTGTATACGCCATGAACATTTCCAAAAGCAGCTGCTATGGTAAATCTTGGGCTTACTTTTGAAAGCTCCTCATAGGCATAGGCCACCTCTTCTGGCTGGGTATACAATTTAGAATCATCAACATCAGAATTGTCAACACCATCTTCTTCACCCCCTGTAATACCCAATTCTATTTCCAGGGTCATATCCATCTTGCTCATTCTCTCAAGATATCCTTTGCAGATTTCTATATTTTCTTCAAGGGGTTCTTCTGAAAGGTCGATCATGTGCGAACTGTACAATGATTTGCCAGTTTCAGCATAATGCTTTTCACTTGCATCAAGAAGGCCATCAATCCAAGGCAATAATTTTTTTGCGCAATGGTCTGTATGCATAATAACCGTAGCACCGTAGGCTTCAGCTAACTGATGTATGTGTTTTGCACCTGCCACTGCACCTTGGATGGCGGCGTTTTGGGCCTCGTTAGATAATCCTTTTCCTGCATTGAACTGCGCCCCTCCATTTGAAAACTGGATAATAACGGGGGCATTTAGTGCCGCGGCGGTTTCCAACACTCCGTTAATGGTATCAGAACCTATAACATTCACTGCTGGTAGTGCAAATCCTTTTTCCTTTGCATAATTGAAAATCTCCTGAACTTGATCGCCGGTGGCAACACCAGGCTTAATATTGTGAGCCATAATCTTTTGGTCTTTTGGTTGCTAAAAATTTGAACGACAAAAGTAATAAATAAATAAGTCTAAAAAGGATAGTTTATACCAATTTGTAATACTGAATTTGCAAAATTGTAATCCCTGAACCATCTTTTTGAAATTTCCTCAGCTGGGTTATAGGTTTTAAAACCTAGGTCAACTCGTATTAAAAAATAAGTGAAATCATATCGAATACCGAAACCTGTACCTAAGGCAATATCGGCCAGCGATTCAAAACCATTAAAGGTTTTTTCAGGGTCTTCTTCGCTATCAAATACATTCCAGATATTACCGGCATCGGCGAAAAGGGCTCCTTTTAAGCTTCCCACCACCGGAAATCGATATTCAAGATTAAAGGCAATTTTTAAATTCGCTTCATTAAAATCATTGATTTCCTTTGTTCTACCAGGCCCTAAGGAGTATGGGCTCCATGCTCTATTGTCGTTTGATCCACCTGCAAAATAACTACGCACAAACGGAATGTTATCGGAGTTGCCATAGGGAATGGCGATGCCAAAGAAACTGCGAAATGCCAATACATTTGAACGCCTTAGATCCCAATACTTGCTATAGTCAAATTCAGTTTTAATATATTGGGAGTAAGGAACACTGAAAACCAAGAGGTTTCCATTAGCGTTTTGATTAAAAGGAACAATGTACGACAAGGCTGAAAGTAGGTTACCGGCACTTTCAACTTTGAATCTAAAGCGGTGAAAACTATTATCCGTTATGCCGTTTTGGTTGTTTTTGCTAAACGAATAATTCGTGGCGAAAATTAGATTGTTCTCGGTTAAACGTACCCTTCTTTCCTCAATGCTGCGA
>JABDKZ010000476.1 GCA_013001935.1 Maribacter sp. | reverse complement strand
GTTAGAAAACTTTTCATACAGAATAGAAATTGGATGGTGGGTTTTCTTATTGGCTGCTATATTGGGAGTTGCTGTGGCGGTCTTGACCGTAAGTTACCAAAGTATTAAAGCAGCTATAGCCAACCCTGTGAAATGTCTACGTACGGAATAATCATCAATCAAAGAATCATCAATCATGTTTAAAAATCATTTAAAAATAGCTTGGAGGAGTCTTAAAAAGCAACCTTTCTTTACTTTTTTAAACACCTTTGGGTTAGCTATTGGAATAGCTGGTGGACTTCTTATTTCATTGTACATCTATGATGAATTAAGTTATGACAGAATGTTCGCTGATGCCGATCGCATACATCGAATTCATGCTGATATTAAATTTGGAGGAGAGGATCGCAAGTTTGCAGTTACCCCGGCACCTATGGCTGAAGTAGCCCAAAATGATTTTTCAGAAGTAGAGCTGGCCATGCGATTTCGCACTCAGGGTAGCCTGCTGCTTCGAAAGGCAGATACTGAGGCTAACATAAAAGAATTGCAAACAACGTTCGTTGATTCTACCTTTTTTAAAATGTTTGGATTAGACCTATTAGCTGGAGATATTAAAACAGCATTAAAGTCACCAAACACTTTAATATTGACTAAATCAGCTGCTGAAAAACATTTTAGTATCAATGATGCTGTTGGTCAAACGTTAATTTTAGATAATGATGATTCGTATTCGGTAACAGGGGTAATCGATGATTTTCCACAAAATTCATTTCTAAGGGACCATACCGTTTTTATGGCCATGTCTGGATATGAGGATTCGAGGATTGTGAATTGGGGGAGTAATAATTATCAAACATATATTAAACTGATCCCTTCCGCCAATGTAGAGGATATACAAGAACCTTTAAGAGACTTTTTAGGCAGGTATGTTATTCCGGGGGTACAGCAATTTATGCCAGGGTTTACTGAAGAGCAATTTAAAGCTGCGGGAAATCATTTGATCTATAGTACTATGCCCTTGACCGATATTCATCTACGGTCCGATAGGGTTGCAGAAATAAGCAGGAATAATAAACTCCAAAGTATTTATATACTTTCATTCATAGCCATCTTCCTTTTGGTTTTGGCATGTGTCAACTTTATGAACCTTTCCACGGCACATTCCCTTAAAAGGGCGAAGGAAGTTGGTATTAGAAAGACCTTAGGATCTAATAGGGGCGAGCTAATCAGACAGTTTTTGATAGAATCTGGTTTGGTATCCATGGCTTCATTGGTACTAGCAGTTATATTGGCTGTTATTCTGCTCCCAATGTTTAATGATTTGGCTGATAAGAATATTTCAATGCCTTATACAAATCCGTTTTTCTGGTTGATACTACTTGCTTCTGGGGTTGTCCTCGGACTTTTTTCAGGGGGATACCCAGCCTTTTTTATGTCAAAGTTTATTCCGGTAAAAGTGTTAAAAGGGACAAGTAGCAATAGTCTTGGTGGAGGGAAAGTGCGAAACGCATTGGTTATTTTTCAATTTGCAATTTCAGTGTTTTTAATTATTGGCACGCTGGTGGTATATCAACAATTGGACTACATTCAAAATAAGGACCTTGGCTTTTCAAAAGATCAAGTCTTAATAGTAAACGATGCATTTTCCTTAGACAATAATGCCAATTCCTTTAAGGAAGAAGTGAAGAAACTAAGCTATGTTAAGAATGCCACCTTAAGCAGTTTTTTCCCTACGCCTTCCTCCAGATCAGATAGCACATTTGCACCTGAAGAGGGACTTACCGACCAAGAAAATGCCCTTAGTATGCAAAGATGGGGCGTTGATTTTGATTATGTATCCACCATGGATTTTGAGATAATTGCCGGGAGGGATTTTAATCGTGATTTCAAGAATGATTCCACTAATATAATCGTTAATGAGTCTGCAGTATCGGTTATTGGGGTATCCCCTGAAGAGGCAATTGGCATGCGTTATACACCGGATTTCGGTGAAGATAACCCAGAATTTTTCACCATTATAGGGGTGGTAAAAGATTTTCACTTTTCTCCTTTCAGGGCTGAAATAGAATCACTGAGCCTTCATTTGAGCGACCGAGCATATGCGCTGGCAATAAAATTGGAATCTGGAAATTTTTCAAATGCTATAGCGGGAATTGAAGGGATTTGGAATCAAATAGCACCAGGGCAACCTTTTGATTACTACTTTATGGAAGACCGGTTTAATGATACGTATCAATCAGAACAACGACTAGGCCGAATCTTTTTCATCTTTACAGCTCTTTCGATATTAATTGCTTGTCTGGGGCTATTTGGGTTAGCAGCTTTTAACGCTGAAAAACGCACCAAGGAAATAGGTATAAGAAAGGTATTAGGGGCAAGCGTAAGTCAGATTTCTTATAGGCTTTCTATGGATTTTTTAAAACTAGTAGGTGTTGCAATTTTGATATCGCTTCCACTAGGCTGGTTTGCCATGAACAAATGGCTGGAGGATTTTTCTTATCGTATAGAAATTGGTGTTTGGGTGTTTGCAGTGGCTGCACTCCTCGCAATAGCCATTTCAATAATAACGGTAAGTTATCAGAGTATTAAGGCAGCTATTGTTAATCCTATTAAAAGTCTGCGTACGGAATAATTATCAATCAAAAAACAAACAATCATGTTTAAAAACTATATAAAAATTGCTTGGAGAAATCTTATTAAAAATAAGGCCTATTCTACCATAAATATTGGCGGACTGGCATTGGGAATGGCAGTTGCCCTTATTATTGGGCTTTGGATGCAAGACGAGCTATCACATAATAACTATTTCACAAGTAAGGATAAGATTGCTCAGGTGTTCCAGTCCCAGACTTTTAATGGAGAGACAGATACAGGACCTGCCATCCCACGACCTTTGGAAAAGGCATTAAGAGAAGGGTATGGTGATAATTTTAAGCACCTGATTATGGCTACCTGGACCAACGATCGATACCTTAAATACAATGAAACCAGTATATCCAGGTCAGGAAACTATATGCAGGAGGCTGCTCCGGAACTATTAAATCTCGATATCTTAAAAGGCGAGAAAGATGGACTAAGAGAGATAAATTCCATTATGATTTCTGAATCAACGGCTAAGACGCTTTTTGGGAGTGAAGAGCCAATTGGCAAGGTCATTGAGGTCAATAATCAATATAATCTAATGGTTTCAGCTGTATACAAAGACATCCCGTTTAACAACACATTTAATGATACGGAATTCATAATTCCTTGGGAGCAATATCTTTCTTCTAATGAGTGGGCTAGAAATGCTGTGGACAACTGGGGAAACAATTCGTATCAGATGTTTGTACAAATTGCGGACAATGCCAATATGGAGCAAGTTACCGACAAGATCAAGGATGTAAAAAAATCACTTAATGAAGATTCAATAGATTTCAATCCACAACTCTTTCTGTTCCCGATGAAAGACTGGCATCTTAGAAGTAATTTTGAGAATGGGAAGCAAATGGGCGGACGTATAAAATACGTATGGTTATTTGGCATCATCGGTGTTTTTATATTGCTTTTAGCCTGTATTAATTTTATGAACCTTAGTACAGCACGTTCCGAAAAAAGAGGTAAGGAAGTTGGTATTCGTAAGTCTATTGGTTCGCAAAGAGGACAGTTGATATATCAATTTTTAAGTGAATCGTTTCTTGTGGTATTGTTTGCCTATTTCCTGGCAGTTGCATTAGTACTTTTATCTATTAATGGATTTAATGATTTAGCTAGAAAAGAGATTATCTTTCCATGGAGCGATCCTATTTTTTGGGCTATTTCGTTGTTATTTATTCTTATTACAGCATTAATGGCAGGGAGTTATCCGGCCTTGTATTTATCTTCATTCAAACCTGTTGATGTTTTAAAGGGAACTTTTAAAGCTGGCAAGTATGCCGGATTACCAAGGAAGATATTAGTAGTAGTACAATTTACGGTTTCTGTGGCTTTTATAATAGGTACTGTCATCGTAATGCAACAGATCAATTATGCTAAAAACAGGCCAGTAGGATATGATAAGCAGGGACTGATACAAGTCCCGGTTATGAGTCAGGATTTTACGGGAAAATTTGAATTGATGCGAAGTGAGTTTATTGGATCAGGTGCAGTGTCACAAATGTCTTCTTCTAGCGCACCGACAACCGCAGTTTGGTCCAATTATAGCGGATACACTTGGGAAGGAAAACCAGAAGGATTCCAGGAGGATTTTGCCTGGTCGCAAGTATCACCGGAATTTGCAAGTTCATTGAATCTTAAGATAATTGCAGGTCGCGATTTCTCCAGGGAATTCGCTACCGATTCCAATGCGGTTCTTATAAATGAGACCGCCGTAAAATATATGGGTCTTGCAAATCCGGTAGGTAAATATCTCAAAGATAGCAACGAAGAGGATCCGGCCGAACCATTGAAAATAATAGGTGTAGTTAAGGACATGATAGCACAATCGCCCTATGAACCGGTGAAACAAGCTGTATTTGCCTATGACAAAGATAATAGTTCCAATTATTATAATATGAGATTGAACCCCGATCAAAGTGCTGGGGAAAACCTGGCTGTCATAGAGCGGGTATTCAAAGAACATTTTCCCAGTATTCCCTTTCAATATGATTTTGTAGATCAGGAATATGGCAGAAAATTTGCAGCTGAAGAAAGGATAGGAACCTTATCAGGGATCTTCACGGCCCTGGCTATCTTAATTAGCTGTTTAGGATTATTTGGCTTGACCTCCTTTGTAGCAGAGCAACGTACAAAGGAAATAGGGGTTCGTAAAGTATTGGGAGCCTCGGTCTACAGTGTATGGAATATGCTTTCCAAAGACTTTTTAAAGTTGGTGATCATCTCATGTTTTATTGCTGTTCCTATAGCCTATTTCGTTATGAATGGATGGCTTCAGGAATACCCATATAGGGTAATTCTTAAATGGTGGATTTTTGCCTTGGCTACGGTCGGTGCTATGCTGGTCACCGTCATTACTGTAAGTTTTCAGGCTATAAAGGCCGCAAGAGCAAATCCGGTAAAAAGCTTGAGAACAGAGTAAATTCAATAATTACGTATTAAATCAAATACATGCTTGTACAACTAAACAATATTTTTAAATGGGTGCAATCTGGAGGGCAGCGCATCTTTCTGCTAAAGGATATAAATCTTGAAGTTGAAGAAGGTGAATTCATCTCGATTATGGGACCTTCAGGATCGGGTAAATCAACGTTGCTGAATGTTATTGGTATGTTGGATGCATTTGATGAGGGAGAATATAATTTCTTGGATGAATCGGTGCATTCACTGAAAGAAAAAGACCGTTCCAGACTTTATAAACAATATATCGGATTTGTTTTTCAATCCTATCATCTGCTCGATGATCTTACCGTACAAGAGAATTTAGAAATGCCTTTGTTGTATAAAAAGATGAAATCACCTGAACGAAAGGCCAAGGTGGCAGATATATTGGATCGCTTTAATATTGTAGCCAAAAAAGACCTTTTTCCGGCACAATTAAGTGGCGGGCAACAGCAATTGGTAGGTGTGGCTAGGGCGCTTATCGCCAATCCTAAATTGATTTTAGCTGATGAGCCAACCGGCAATTTGAATTCTACTCAAAGCAAGGAAATCATGGAACTTTTTAAACAGTTGAACCAGGAAGGTGTGACGATTGTTCAAGTAACCCATTCAGAGACAAACGCAGCCTATGGATCGAGAACTATTAATTTATTAGATGGTCGAAGAATAATATAATACGCCAGATAAAGCCAATCTATCTCATTATTCCACTTTTCAATCCAATAACTTTAGCTATTCGGCCCTATGCCGTATCTTTGTTGTTTAGAATGAATATACATAAAGAATGAAGATTCATAAGCAAGATATCCTAAAGGCATTAGAGAATATAACTGTACCTGGTGAAGGGCAGAATATGGTTGAAAGTGGTGCTGTAAAGAATGTGCAGATCTTTGGTGATGAAGTGGAAATAGACATTACTATTACTAATCCAAGTCTTCAGGCACGGAAAAAAACTGAAGTGGAAATCCTTAAGATTATCCATAAGGAGGTTTATGCAAAAGCCAAGATCAAAATTAATATAAAGGTAGATGCTCCTGCTACACCAAGCGTTAATGAAATTAAGGGGAAACCCTTACCAGGCATACAAAATATAATTGCAGTGGCTTCTGGGAAAGGAGGCGTTGGTAAATCTACTGTAACCGCAAATATGGCTGTTTCGCTGGCAAAAATGGGATTTAAAGTAGGTGTTCTGGATGCGGATATTTATGGGCCATCTATTCCTATCATGTTTGATGTTGCTATGGAAAAACCTTTGGCAACCAATGTAGACGGCAAGTCTAAAATGAAACCTGTAGAAAATTACGGCGTAAAGATCTTATCTATCGGATTTTTTACACAACCAAATCAGGCAGTTGTTTGGCGAGGACCCATGGCGGCAAAGGCGTTGAATCAAATGATTTTTGATGCCCACTGGGGAGAATTAGATTTCTTGCTGATAGATCTGCCCCCGGGCACAGGAGATATTCATCTGAGCATAATGCAGGCATTGCCTGTTACTGGTGCTGTTGTAGTTAGTACACCACAGGAAGTGGCCTTGGCCGATGCCCGAAAGGGTGTTGCTATGTTTCAGCAAGAGGCTATTAATGTACCGGTACTGGGGATCGTTGAAAATATGGCATATTTTACCCCTGAAGAATTACCAGATAATAAGTACTATATTTTTGGAAAACAAGGCGCAAAAAACCTGGCAGAAGATATGAGTGTACCATTTTTAGGTGAAATACCTTTGGTGCAAAGTATTAGGGAAGCTGGAGATGTTGGAAGACCTGCAGCCATGCAAATGGGAACTTCCCTGGAAACTGCTTTTCAGGAATTAACCAAGAATTCTGTGCAGGAACTTGTGCGTAGAAATACAAGCTTACCTCCAACGGAGGCTATCAAGATAACTACGATGGCAGGTTGCGCTGCTGTAAAACAGAAAGGATAATGACTTCAGAAGAACTGCGTGTAAAAGTTGAACTGGCACTAGACGAAATTCGACCCTTTCTCCAAAGTGATGGAGGAGACATCTCTTTGATAGCTATTGAAGATGACAAGTCTGTTAAGGTTAGATTGGAAGGAAATTGTGTTGGATGCAGTGTAAACCAGATGACGTTAAAAAGCGGGGTGGAAATGACCATTAAGAAACACGCACCGCAAATAGAAAAAGTAATTAATTTGGCCTAATCGCTGCTAGTAGATCGTATCATTCTATCCATAAACCTATATTTCATCATTCACATTACATCGGATAAGTTTTTTGTTTGCTTTTTAGATGTACTGGGATTAGATTCTCGCCTGATAGGTAAATAAATTATAGTACCTGCCTTCTTTTGCAATGAGCTCATCATGCGTCCCTTGTTCTGCAATTCTCCCATTCTCAATCACCAATATTTGGTTGGCCCTTCTTATGGTGCTTAATCGGTGGGCAATTACGAAAGTAGTTCTGCCTTTGGT
>JABDKZ010000194.1 GCA_013001935.1 Maribacter sp. | reverse complement strand
CTATTATTTTCTAAGTAGCCGAGGCATAGAAGCTAGAAAGAAAAATCCCAACACCCTATTTGGTGTACATGGTTACGACCCCAAATACAAGGAAATGCATGGTATATTCTATGCCAATGGCCCGGCTTTTAAAAAAGGTTATGAGGTGTCATCGGTAAAAAATATTCATATTTATCCATTAATGTGCAAAATCTTAGGCTTGAAAATTCCTAACAATATCGATGGGAAATTAAGTGAAATTGAAAATGTCTTAAACTAATACCTGTACTTTGGAGCTAACAGCTTTTTGAAAAATAGTCAACGAATTTCGTTATATTTAAGCACATTACTACTTAGAAATTTGTTGACCCCTAGTTAGTTTCATTCCTATGAAAAATTGGAAAAAAACAAGCCTTCTGACGGCAATAGTACTATTGCTAGTTCTCTTCAGTGTTTTCTACCTATTTAAAATGTCAATTACAATACCTTCTTCCGATATTGAATTTTCTCCCGGATCAGATCTTAGCAGCATAAAACTTGAATACAGCGCTGCAAAACCAAAAAATATAGTTCTTTTTATAGCAGATGGAATGGGTTTTAGCCATTTGTCCCTAGCCATGCATGCACATCAATCGAAGAATGAACCTTCAGTCTGGAACGAATTTGAAATCAAAGGGTGGCACGATGCAAGATCCTATTATGGGCCACTCACCGACTCTGAAGCTTCGGCTACTGCCATAGCAACGGGAACAGCAACAAATTTTGGTCATATTGGTATAGATAAAGACGGGAAGGCCTTAAAAAGTCTCTTTGAAATGGCCTCTGACCTGCAATATACCACTGGGATCGTGACCGACTCTTACATCTGGGATGGAACACCTGCAGCCTTTATTGCGCACACTAGAAATGAAGATGATGCAAGGGATATTCTAACACAAATTGCCGAGAGCAATTTAAATCTGATTTTTGGTGAACTCGAAGACCTTGGTGAGGATGACGTCCCGGAAAAAGACGAAACCCTAGAAATCTTAAGTAGGCGATTTCAATTACTGGATAGATCTTTGGAAATTCCGAGTGGGGATAACCTTTCAAAACCTATTGCGGCAATTTTTAACGAAGATGAAGTTCAAGACGTAAGTTCAACGCCCAACCTAACCCAGCTTACGCAGGTAGCCCTAAAATACCTATTGCTTCAGGACAAACCTTTTGTGTTATTGGTAGAATGCGAAGAAATGGATGCCGCTTCGCATGAAAATGATTCAAATCGTGTTGTACAAGGCTTAAAATCTATTCAGGAAACGCTATCCTTTGTCTTGGATTTTTCGAGAAAGCAAGGCGAAACCTTGGTCGTCTTCACTGCTGACCACGAAACAGGAGGTCTTGCCGTAGTTGCAGATTTTGACAATTATCCAAAAACACAAATCAAATGGGCTACCAAGGATCATACAGCCGCCGTTGTGCCCCTTTTTGCCGATGGCCCTGGTGCTGAATATTTTGCCAATATACATCGAAATTGGGAAATTGGGGAACGACTTAAAAAGATGGTTCATTTAGATACTTCGCAAGGCAAGGATGATTCCAAAATAAAATTGGGTCAAGAATTAACTAATCCCGAAAATTAGCTGCCCCTATCATTGCCTTACGATTCCTATTTCCTTAACTTGCATAGTCAATTTTAGAATAGATTATTTAAAACTTAATAACAATACTTCTATGAAACGCAAAAAGCAATCGTTTAGGCAAAAAACATTCGTAATGGCCATTATGGCGGTCTTTTTATTCGCCACCTTTGGATGCAAGGAGAAAGCACAAAAAAAAGAGGAAGTCGAAGTTGCCACTGAAATGGAATCCACGCCCGATTTTCAAATCTCTTTGGCCCAATGGTCGTTGCACAAAACCTTTTTTGGGGTTGAAAGTATGGACTGGGGTGCATTTCGAAAAGCCCTGGATGAATCCCCTGATGACTTATTAAAGGGTAGGGACCCTATGGACTTCCCACAAATGGCAGCTGAATATGGAGTGAATTCCATTGAACTGGTCAATACATTTTACTTTAGCAGAGCTGATGACATGGCTTATTGGACTGAGTTCAAAAAGAAATGCGATGCCGCTGGTGTAAGTGTGGGCTTGATTATGTGTGATGCACTGGGTAACTTAGGCGATGCCAATCCAGATAACCAATTGGCAGCCGTTGAAAATCATTATAAATGGGTAGACATTGCCAAATTCCTAGGGGCACATTCCATTCGTGTTAATGCTGCTGGTGAGGGTACTGCAGATGAAGTTGCGAAAAATGCGGTGGTCGGACTTTCTAGTTTAGGTAAGTATGGGGCTTCCAAAGGCATTAATATAATTGTAGAAAACCATGGTGGCCATTCCTCAAACGGCGAATGGTTGAGCGGTGTAATGGGCCAAGTAGCGATGGACAATGTAGGTACGCTCCCTGATTTTGGGAATTTCTGTATTGAGCGCGGTCCTGACGGTTGTCTTAATGAGTATGACCGGTATAAGGGTATGAAAGAACTAATGTCCTATGCCAAGGGCGTAAGTGCAAAATCACATGAATTTGACGAAGCCGGGAATGAAGTAAATACCGATTTTCTTAGAATGATGAAAATTGCCAAAGAGTCCGGTTTCAAAGGATATGTAGGTATAGAATATGAAGGTACAAAATTGTCCGAGGACGAAGGTATCAAAGCCACTAAGGCGCTGCTAGAGAAAGTAATCGCACAGCTCTAAGAAGGGCTAACTAATGATCAGTATGATTTAAGATTAAAGGGGATTCAAAAAAGTCCCCTTTTTTACCCTTGACTAAATCCGAAATACAATGAAGAATCTACTTTTATGGCTTGGTAACACATTAGAGCCTTCATTCAAAAACCAATTTTTATTGGCTGCTGCGATCGTCATTATCCCAATAAGTGGTTGCAATCAACAAGATGTGATTTTGGAACAAGGCCTATTGACCGGGACAATAACCATTGGTCCGCTCTGCCCGGTGGAAACGTTTCCTCCTGATCCCAATTGCCAACCAACTGAAGCAACTTTTAAGGCATGGCCCATTGGCGTCTGGACAGCAGATAAACAAACAAAACTGGGACAATTAGAACCTGCTATGGATGGTTCCTACAATTTTGAACTTTCCGAAGGCACTTATCTGATAGATCTTGAAATACAACACCTTTTCGGTACCACATTACCAGAAACAATAAAAATTAGGCCAGACGAAACTGTCATCCTAAATATTGACATAGATACGGGAATTCGATAAATTAAAAGTCCTATACGGACACTAAATAAAGGCATTCGTCCTCGCTCTCCTTATTTTTGTACAGGTTTTACATAAATTCAGATGCATTAATTAATCCATCTGACAATTCCCTATGAAACATGTAAAGCCCGTAACCTTTCTACACATCCTTATCATGCTATTTACTTTCGGCTCCTGCAGCACAAAAGAAGAATCTGTTGTTCATGATGATAAAGCTATTGCAGATGAAGAACAAACGTCTAATTGGTTGGCGTATGGTCGTACGCACAATGAAAGAAGGTTCAGTCCTGCGACCCACATAAATTCTACCAATGTGTCGAACTTAAAAGTAGATTGGTTTATGGATCTGCCCAATGATGTAGGCTTGGTATCCACCCCACTGGTTGTAGATGGGGTACTTTACTTTACAGGAACTATGAATGTTGTACGTGCCGTAAATGCTTTTACAGGACAACTTATTTGGGAATATGATCCTGAAGTGGGTAAGGCAGTTGAAGGCAAACGTAAGATAGGATGGAAACACAATCGGGGAATATCATACTATAAAGGCAAGATTTTTGCTGCCACCTGGGATGGTAGACTGCAAGCCTTGGATGCCAAGACCGGCGCTAAAATATGGTCTGTTCGCACTTTTGACATGGAAAGGTCCCTGTACATCACGGGGGCACCTAAAGCTTTTAAGGGCAAAGTATTGATTGGGAATGGAGGTACCGAAAACGGACCAACCAGAGGTTGGGTTACAGCCTATGATGCCGATACAGGAAAAGAAGCATGGAAATTCTACATTGTACCCGGAAACCCTGCTGATGGATTTGAAAATGACGCTATGGAAATGGCGGCCAAAACCTGGACAGGTGAATGGTGGAAACATGGTGGTGGTGGAAATACATGGCATGGGTACACTTATGATGCCGAATTGGATGTATTATATATTGGCACAGGTAATGGTTCCCCATGGAACCGAAAAATTAGGAGTCCAGAAGGGGGCGACAATCTTTTTCTATGTTCCATTGTCGCTTTAAAACCGGATACAGGGGAGTACCTATGGCATTACCAGACCACACCAGGTGAAAGTTGGGATTATAATAGTAATATGGATATTGTACTGGCCGACCTGAAGATTGAAGGTAAAACAGTGAAAGCATTGATGCATGCGCCTAAAAATGGTTTCTTTTATGTCATTGATAGGGAAACCGGAAAACTAATTTCTGCTGAACCTTTTGTAGAAACAACATGGGCCTCACATATTGATATGAAAACGGGCAGACCTGTAGAAATCGAAGGGGCAAGATATGAGACGGAACCTGCCTATATTGCACCAAATGCATGGGGGGGCCACAGTTGGCATGCCATGTCTTATAATCCCAATACAGGGCTTGTATATATTCCTGCCTTACACCAAGGAGCCAACTATTCTGATGAAGGCATAGATTTAGGGACTTGGCAGGCAATTGAATTTAAAGGAGGTGTAGGTGTTAATACCACTTTTGACGATAAACCCCGGGATTTCCCAGCATCCTTAATTGCATGGGATCCGGTAAATCAAAAAGAAGTATGGAAAATACCCCAAGAGCATTTACATAATGCCGGAACCTTGACAACGGCTGGTAATCTTTTGTTTCAAGGAAGACCGGATGGTAAATTTTTGGCCTATGACGCGG
>JABDKZ010000463.1 GCA_013001935.1 Maribacter sp. | reverse complement strand
ACCCCATTCCCAACCCTATATTGTGGATTTTATTAATTTCGATCAAGTCCTGTTTTTTATCTACATTCATTAATAAAACCAATCTATGAAATTGCAAAATACGGTCGGCTTCAGATCTGGGAATAATGTGTTCTACCTCTTCATTGAATAGCGTATCAAAGGTTTGCTCGTCAACACCCAACTGTTGGGCAACACTGTTTAGAAATATATATTCCTCATCCTTTATCGTATTATCTACTCTAGCGAAGGATATCATTTCTGAAAGTATACTTAGTTTTTCTTTATACGTACTCATAGCAGAATAGCAATAATTCAATTGTATAACTAAAAATGTACTCCTTTCGTATAATTAATCATCGTTTTACGCCAAAATACCACTGGCTATCATTAATTTGCATAAAGTTTATAAAAAAGGCCTGTATGACGAACAACGATATTTTCAAAAAGCTCCGAGTAGCCCTAATGTTAAGAGACGATGAAATTGTTGAAATATTGAAATTGGCCGACTTCAATATTTCAAAAAGTGAATTGGGCGCACTATTCAGAAAAGAAGACCATCCTAATTATATGGAATGCGGAGATCAGATTCTTCGCAATTTCTTAAACGGACTTGTAATACACCTAAGAGGAACCAAGGACAATCCGAAAAATCCTGGCGAAGTGTTATCAAGGGCTAAAACCAAAGGCCGGGTTGCCCCGAAAAAAAAGTTCAATGTTGCATCGCGGACTAAAAAGAAATTCAATAGCGATATTTCATCAGTTAAATACAAAAACAAAAAAAAATCCTGATAAATCAGGATTTTTAGTTAATCTTTAGTGACTTTCTAACTGGCAATTTTAATAGGCACAGTAAACATTTTACCTTCTTTGGCGCCGGCTACCTCAACTTTTTTATAGTTTAGTCTACCCTTAACAAAAGACGCAAATCTTTCGTTATCGGTATCAACTGATAAAACCACAATCTCGCCTTCATTGTTCAAAGTAAACCTAACTTGAGCGGTTAGACTTACATCGTCTGAAGTGAAGTTATTGTCATCCATAAGATCATGGATTTGAGTGGATAGTGTTTTTGCCGGATCATTCTTTACTGAATCGTTGGCTAAAATGTTTCCTGTTACCAATAGCATTGCAGCTACAAATACTAAACTTAATTTTCTCATGATTTGTTTGTTAAATGATTGATGAATAATTGTTGATTAATTAAAAGACGGCCCAGAACATTGATCGTTACAAAGTTTTTTCCATTTAACAAAACTTTAATTATTCAGACTTCGTAAATCCTCACGCCAAAAAAATCAATTTAACCCCTATTAATAGGAATTTCCAAAGGAGCTATTAAAATTTAAAAACCTTTAGTTTATGCAATTCTTTTAGCAAAAAAAAAGACAACACTTAAAGTATTGCCTTTTAATTAGATTGTAGTTCTAGTTTAGCTTAAAACTTCTTTTACCTTATCTGCCGCCTCTTGAAACTGGACAGCGGAATGAACGGCTAACCCGGAATTATCGATAATTTCTTTTGCCAACTCCGCATTTGTTCCCTGCAGTCGCACTATGATTGGAACGTTAATGGCGTCTCCCATATTCTTATACGCATCTACAACGCCTTGTGCGACGCGGTCACATCTAACAATTCCCCCAAAAATATTAATCAAAATTGCCTTAACCTCTGGATCTTTGAGAATAATCCGGAAAGCCTCCTCTACCCTTTTTGCATCGGCTGTACCACCGACATCCAAGAAGTTAGCTGGCTCTCCACCGGCCATTTTTATCAGGTCCATGGTGGCCATTGCCAAACCAGCGCCATTAACCATACAGCCTACATTACCGTCCAAATCAACATAACTCAGTCCGACGGCCCTTGCTTCAACTTCAATAGGATTTTCTTCACGCAAATCGCGCATCTCGGCATATTGCTTTCTTCTATACAAAGCATTGTCATCTATAGTAACTTTGGCATCAACGGCCATGATCTTATCATCCGAAGTTTTCAATACAGGATTTATTTCAAACATATTGGAATCACTTTCAACATATGCCTTATATAGTGATGCAACGAACTTCGTCATTTCCTTAAACGCCATACCTGATAGGCCAAGATTAAAAGCTATTTTTCTGGCCTGGAATGGCAATAATCCCGTTGAGGGATCTACCTCTTCCGTAAAAATTAAATGCGGCGTTTTCTCAGCTACTTCCTCAATATCCATCCCACCTTCCGTAGAGTACATAATCATGTTGCGCCCCTTACCGCGATCCAACAAAACTGACATATAGAATTCACTGGTTTCGCTATCCCCGGGATAATAAACATCCTCCGCTATCAAAACTTGATGAACTTTTTTGCCTTCGGCCGATGTTTGTGGCGTAATTAAGTTCATCCCAATGATACTACCAGCAATTTCTTCAACTTCCTTAAGGTTTTTGGCCAATTTTACACCGCCGCCTTTACCGCGGCCACCAGCGTGAACCTGTGCCTTTATAACATGCCAATCAGTACCGGTTTCTGCAGTTAATTGCTTGGCAGCGTCGACAGCTTCCTTAGGGCTGTGCGCAACAATACCACGCTGAATGCGTACACCAAAGCTTGCTAAAATTTCCTTTCCTTGATACTCGTGAAGGTTCATATGGGATGTGTTAATAGGTTGGGGGCAAAAATAGGAAACACTTGGGATTTACCCTAATGTATTGTAGGCGATTTATGAAATCGTAAAATCCTCAAAGTCAAGCGGATCAAAATTCTTGAAATCACCATTCATTTTTATTGTGCCTTTGGCCCTATTCACTTCTTTTAAAACTGCTATGGTTCCTAAAAGATGGGAATGAATAAACCGAAACCTATCACTTTCTTTTGGCATCTGCAGGAGTTGATACTCTTGCTCATAAGAAAGTCCTATTTTATGTATTAGCATATACATATTGAATTTATCTAAAGGAATAGGGGTAAAAGGTACATCCATTAAATCATAAAGTGTTCTAATACCGTCAAGCACCTTTTTTTTCAATTCATCAGTAGCATCATTAATTCCTTCTAAAAATTCAACATTACCACCAGGGTATAATTTATCCCCAATTTCATTCTCAAAAGATAAGATCTTGAATACTTGGCGGCCTACGCAGACCACATCCATCTCGCCGCCCTCATAGGTATTAACTATTTCAACCAGCTGCAC
>JABDKZ010000462.1 GCA_013001935.1 Maribacter sp. | reverse complement strand
TAAATACAGAATCCAAAAAAATTATTCACACGCTTGAAGAAGAACAAAAGGCGCAACATGATTTAACACCACAGCCTGTGGCCCCTCAAAATATCGTACATCAGTTAATTGATGACGAAGAGGAGATAGGGGAGATAGATTTTAAAGCTGAAATTGAGGAAACAGATAGTTTGGAGTTGATACCAACCACCAATTACATCAGGAATTTCAATGTTTTTTATGAGGAAGTGGTCGCGGAACATGTTTCAGAGGATGATTTTGTCATATTCGATGCGAAGGAATCAGTAAACGACATAGAGGTTATAGATCCGGAAGTAGTTTCTTCAAAACAGGTTGATGACGATCAATTCGCCATAAGTTTTGATATGCCTTTGGTTACTGATAATGAAGAAGAAGAAAATACAAATGTAATTACCTTTAATCTGGATGATGATGTAAAGGATATAGACGTCAACGAACATGTAGAGGTGATTCCTGTATTGGAATATAGTAAGGAAGGTGAGACCCGATACAGTCTTGATGACTATATGGAATTGGAAAACCAGTTGACAGGGGCCAAATCAAAAGCGGAGGAGTTTGAACCTAAGATTATAGAGGATGAATTGGTTTTCGAAAAGAAAACCTTGCCCATTGACAATGAAACTTCTGAAACCCAGGCATCGGAAGTTGACCCAATGGATACTCCAATAGAAGAATTACTAAAGGAAAGGGCAGATGAACGCAGGAAAAAATTAAAAGATTTCAATTATAAATTTCAGAACGGTCTAAGTAATATAGATGAAATTGAAAAAGAGCCTGCCTATAAACGCCAAGGAGTAGACTTGGATGAGAACCCCACACAGAACAAGGTCTCAAGAACTACATTGAGCGAAGACAGTAATGACGAAATTCAGTTGCGTTCCAACAATTCTTTTTTACACGATAACGTGGATTGACCACTGGTTGAACAACCTGCTTTAAACCCGAAAATAGGAACTATTTTCGGGTTTGTTTTTTTACCTTTGTTGTTCTAAAATAATTGAATTATGAGCTTACAGAGTCAGGTAATGGAACAAATGAAAACGGCAATGAAAGCCAAGGATACGGTTGCTTTGGAGTCGTTGCGAGCCATAAAATCGGCATTGCTTTTGGCACAGACCAGCGGGTCAGGTGGTGAATTATCTGAGACCGATGAAACCAAATTGGTTCAAAAGTTGGTGAAACAAAGAAAAGACAGCGCCGCTATTTTTACAGAACAGGGTAGGGATGATCTTGCTGCTCCAGAATTGGCGCAGGCTGCCATTATTGAACAATTCTTACCTGAGCAATTAACTGAAGAGGAAATTGAGAAAGTGGTTGTGCAAACCATCGATGCCATAGGAGCAGAGGGTATGAAGGATATGGGTAAGGTCATGGGTATGGTATCAAAGGAATTGGCTGGTCAAGCAGATGGTAAAACCATATCTACGATAGTAAAAAGTAAACTGTCTTAAAGTGGCAGGATTCGTATTTTAGCTTCTAGCGATACTATTTCCATAAAATGATGGACAAAGGAAAAATTCGAGAATTACTGAATTCTGAAATCGTTAAGACGGAAGAACAAGTAGTTAGATATAAGGAATTGGCCCAACCTATATCACCTGACAATGCTATCGGAAGGGTTTCCAGAATGGATGCCATCAACAATAAAAGCATTGTTGATGCCGCATTGCGAAAAGCCAAAGAGCGTTTGAATGGCTTAAAATCAAGTATGGATAAGTTAGATAGTAGCGATTTCGGTGTTTGTGCCAAGTGTAAAATTATTATTCCAATAGAACGCATTTTATTAGCGCCACAAAGTTCTTTTTGTGTAAATTGCGCTCGATAATCAAGGCCCCTGGCGCAATCCGCCATAGGCGGACAGGCTAATTACGTGCCCGACTTGGTCGGGGCGCATCTGTAGGTAGATGAATTAGTATGTTTAAGTTCTTGGAAGTATTAAGTTCAATAGGAATTATAGTAGTTTTATAAAGAATATCAAATCAAGAAAGAAGCGATGATTTGAGAGAAGTTTTTAAAATTGAAAAGAGTAGAGAGCTTATAAAATAACGGCCCCGTGGCGCAATCCGCCCTAGGCGGACACGCTGAATACGTGCCCGACTTGGTCGGGGCGCATCTGTAGGTAGATATATTGGGATGTTTAAGTTCTTGGAAGTATTAAGTTTAATAGGAATTATAGTAGTTTATAGAGAATATCAAATCAAGAAGGAAGCGATGTTTTGAGCGAAGTTTATAAAACTGAAAAGAGTAGAGAGATTATAAAATTAGGGCCCCGTGGCGCAACTGAATAGCGCATCAGATTTCGGCTCTGAGGGTTGGGGGTTTGAATCCCTCCGGGGTCACGAATAAGTCAACAAAAGTTGAAAACGAAGCAAGCTAAAAAACATAGCTTGCTTTTGTTTTTTAGTAGGTGTAGTTTTCTTTTGTTGACTTTCAAGGCGGAGCCTTGTAGGGAAAGGCCTTGGCCAATCCCTGATTTGAGGTACTGTTGAATTTCAAGGCACAATCACGTAAGGCCGCTATAAGGTAAATGCTGCGTTATTACTTCAAACGACACTTCATCGAATAGGGCAAGGTTTTTCCAATAAATCAATATTTTACCACGTTCTTCTTTTGTTAACCCCATATTTAACATTATATGAAGCCTACTTATCCTAAATCAGCTATTAACGCTGTACGTACCTCTTTTTTGGCTTTTTTATTAATATTGGCTTGTAGTAAAGAAGGTGATGTCGAGGTCATTGCTATTGAAGTAAATGAAGTCAATGAAGAACAAGAGACCCCTATTGCACCAAACACTTCTGAATTTACGGATGACTTTATCTTAGATGAAAGT
>JABDKZ010000454.1 GCA_013001935.1 Maribacter sp. | reverse complement strand
GGATGAAGCCGATTGGAGTGATATAGAAGCATTATTTGCGGCCCTACACGATGATACCCGGACCACAGATCCCGCTACATGGCGTACAAATTTGGAAGCTGTTTTCGATGTAGATACTTTTTTACATTACTTAGCTGTTAATACGGTAATACAAAACTGGGATACTTACGGCAGAATGCCACAGAACTATTATCTGTACAACAATCCGGATAACAGCAAACTCACCTGGATTCCCTGGGATTACAATGAAGCATTGCAAACAGGCAATATGGGAGGTTCACTGCCGTTGAATTTTTCAAGTTTAAGTGCCTCGGAATGGCCATTAATAGGGTATTTATATAGCGATGAGGTATATAGGTTGATTTATGATAATTATGTACAGGCAACCATAGAAGGTCCTTTTGAAACTTCCTATATACAATCGGTCTATGCAACCTATTCATCATTGATTGAGCCCTATGCAACCTCGGAAGTTTCAGGTCGTACATTTTTGAATGGCAGTAGTGACTTTTACCAGGCAATAACAACACTTAATCAACATGCTGCAAGTAGAGCTTCAGCAGTTAGCCAATATTTGGATTAAGCCATGGCAGTATGCCCGAGTCCTAATATCTTTGTTTGTGGTACGGATCAAGTACCGCGAACAAAGATGTTTTTTGGATTATTTGATGATATAATACGTATTTTTCACTCATGAAATCAAGCTTGCGACAATACAGCTTTAAATATTTTGAACCCTTCATCATTTTTGCTTTTTGGCTAGTGCTGTTCGCTTCTCCACTATTGTTCGGGCAGTTTGAAGATCATATCAATTGGGATCATGTTTTTAAAGTTTGGAAGAACCATTTACCCCTGTTCGGGTTGTTTTTGGTACACCGGTTTTTATTAATGCCCTTGTTTTTCTTTAAAGGTAGAAAGACCACGTATTTTGTAAGCATCCTGATATTGATAATTGCAGGCACATCCCTCATATATGCATTTGATGATAACCTAAATCAACAACCACCCCCGCCACCACCTGATAGGACGGAAAGACCATTTGAAAAACCACACCCAGCAGATTTAGAAAAGGAACCTCTACCTCCCTTGAGGCCAAGACAAGGTAATAAAGGACCCATTCCTGTCTATGCCAATTTTATAGTCTTGGCAGTATTGCTAGTAGGTTTTGATGCCGGTCTACAACTTACGATGCGCTGGGCAAATCTGGAACAGGAAAAATTCAAGCTCCAAAAGGAAAGTGTAGAAAACCAGTTGGCATTTTTAAGAAATCAGATCAGTCCGCATTTTTTTATGAATACGCTCAACAACATACATGCCTTGGTCGATATCGATTCGGAAGAAGCCAAACAAGCCATAGTAAAGCTTTCCAATTTAATGCGGCATTTGTTGTACGATTCAGAGGAAAAACAAAACCCCATAAAAAAAGAAGTGGACTTTGTACAAAGTTATATTGAGCTCATGCGACTTCGATATTCTGATAAGGTAAAAATTGAAGTGGATATTCCCAGTGAAATCCCCGATAAAACCGTTTCCCCTTTGCTGTTCACATCATTGCTTGAGAACGCTTTTAAACATGGGGTCAGCTATAATCATCCCTCATTTATAAAAATTGCAATGTCATTTCCTGAAAATCGGTTAAACTTCGTTGTTGAAAATAGTAATCATTCCAAAAAATCAGATGCCCCTTCGGGCATAGGCCTTGAAAACACAAGAAAGCGTTTAGATTTGCTTTATAAATCAGCGTATGATTTGAATGTCACTGAGAGTGATGAAAAATATGCAGTAAATTTGAGTATTCCCATATGATACGATGTATTGCCATAGACGATGAGCCCCTAGCGCTAAAACAGATGGTCAGTTATATTGACAAAACCCCTTTTTTAGATTTAAAAGGAAGTTTTGAGAGCGCTTTGCAAGCCATTTCTTTTTTACAGGAAAACGAGGTTGATTTAATGTTTGTCGATATCAATATGCCAGACCTGAGCGGAATGGATTTTGTTAAATCCTTGAACAATCCACCCAAAGTGATATTTACAACAGCCTATAGCGAATATGCACTTGAAGGATTTAGGGTCGATGCCATTGATTACTTGTTAAAGCCAATTGATTACCCCTTATTTTTAAAGGCTGCTGAAAAAGCAAGGGAAAGGTTACAACCCAAAGAAAATGAAAGCCCAGAAGTTCGTAGCGACGATGAATTTCTGTTTATAAAATCCGAATATAAGATTCTTCGTATCAATTTCGCCGACATAAAGTATATCGAGGGCATGAGGGAATATGTACGAATTCATCAGCATTCCGAAAAAGCTATAATGGCATTAATGAGTATGAAAAAAATGGAAGAATTTCTTCCGAAAACCAATTTTATGAGGGTTCATAGATCATTTATCGTAAACCTCGATAAGATTACCACGGTTGAGCGTAACCGTATTGTTTTTGATAAAAACACCTATATTCCTGTTAGTGAACAGTACAAGCCAAAGTTTCAAAAATACTTGGATGACAATTTTTTGGTATGATATTAAACGCACTACACTGGTATCCAAAATTTATGCAATGTTTATCAATTCATTTTTAACCCGTAAAAACAAGCTATTCAATCCACATTGTGGCAGAACAATAATAACCCCATTTACCCCTTTGTTTTGTGCAAAATATCATAGATAAGGAAGTATCGTTTTCTAACATAGAAGCAGCTATATCCCCTTTAATGTTATACATGGGCATCGATATTCTATCTGCCTTTTTATTTTTGGTAATATTTATATGTTCTTCCAAGCTGCTTTGGTTCCAAACAATTTTTTTATTCGCATCACCTCCCGCTAAGTTTATGGCTTCTATTTTTTCTTGATTGTATTCATATAATCAATATTATGGGAACTTACCAATAGTGTGGCGCATTTTAAAAATGTTAAATATTTATTAAATAGTACCTTTTTATGCATAGTACTGTAACAAAACTATTTTCTCTTCGTCTATTGCATAAAGACAACAATCAAAGAAAACTAATCCAATGTTTCATTCATCAATCATAATCATAACAAAAGCGATCAAATTGTTGGGAATTACCTCCGCGGTTTATGACGTTTACTTTAGCTTGTTCAATACGATGGGGATTAATCTTACCCTCTTATTTTATACCTTGGCGATTGAAACGCTAATTATCTATCTAAGATCTTCTTCCATACAAATTCCAGTATGGTTGGAAGCCATGGAAGATTTTTCTTAAAATCAATTTAGAAATACTTTTGGGAAATCGCTTTTATTTAAACTTTAATTACAGGATTTTTTAGATCATACTAATTTTAGAAATGCTCAATTTCTATACTCATGAACTTGATGCAGACGGGACAAGGAATGTTTACCCAATGGCCTGCTCCAAATCGGCAATAAGATCGGCCGCATCCTCGATCCCTACACTCAATCGGATCAAGGCATCTACAACCCCACTTTTTTCCCGTTCTTCCTTAGGAATACTGGCATGGGTCATACTTGCTGGATGGCCCGCCAAACTTTCCACGCCCCCCAACGA
>JABDKZ010000427.1 GCA_013001935.1 Maribacter sp. | reverse complement strand
ATTTTCATTCTACGTTTTTAAGAAAATGTGGTACTATGTATAATGCCCTAAGGGAATGTACTGAAATGGGGCAAATTAGTATTTGGGGCAATCATGATTTTATACTATTATTTATTGCTTGTGCTGTAGATGATGAATCCAAGATTTTATCCATAAAACTTTTCGTATTAATTTTTACCATTCTTTTGATAAACGTATTGGTTATTTCACATCAACGAATATCTTTTTAAATCGTTGTGGTATCTCATCTTTAAAATGCATTTCTTCATTTGTAAATGGATGAATGAATTTTAAAGAATAGGCATGCAAATATAAGCCCTTGCCTTTTAGTATCAAGCCCTCTATGCCATAGTCCTTATCTCCTAAAATAGGATTACCGAGTTGTGACATATGCCTGCGCAATTGATGCTTTCTACCTGTCTTAGGCTGTAGTAGGATCAAATTGAGTTTTCCAAATTTTCTTGAGGTAACCGATGTGATTCGTGTATATTTCGATTCTGAATGCTTACCATCAATAGTTGAAGTGGTTTTACCTGAAACATCCATTTCGCCAATGGTAATGGCATAATAGGTTTTCTCAATCTTCTTGTGCTCAAACATTTTATTTAAGAGACGAATACTACTGCTCGTTTTTCCGACCAACAAGATACCCGTGGTTGCATAATCCAAACGATGTACCGGTTGTGGGCGTGTGGCATCTGCAAGCTTGCTTTTAATGATGTTTTGGGCTAGGGCATTGACAATCGTTTTAAAACTATTACCACTCACCAAAATACCGGCTGGCTTGCGAATCACAGCTATTTGTTCGTCTTCAAAAAGCACTTTGAGTTTAAGGACCAATTTTTTCCTTGAATCGGGTGTTTTTGGTACTGATACCCTAATTGTTTCCCCACCATGTATATAAGTAGCTGAAGTTGCAATCGCTCCATTAACTGAAATGTACTTTTTCTTTAATGCTTTCTTTAAGGCTGATTTGGTCATGGCTAGTTCGAATAAACCTACACCGTACTCCTGAAGTCGAATAGGAGTAGGGAGTTCTGGAACTATATGGATATCGGTTAAGTTGATTGTTTATAAATTATTACCCGGAGTTTGTTTATGATTTGTATAAAGGAATGCCGCTAGTATGTTCAAATTAAGAAACCAAGATAGTAAAAGTGAGGGCGTTTTCCGATGGGAAAATCACTTCAGATGAACAAAAAACATCTTTGAACCCATGTAATAAGAACTTTAATTCAATATAAGAGGTTTAAGATATTTTTCTTTCCTGTAATTAAGTGAGATGGTATTCTTTCAAAATACCTAGATTAATTCTAGTTCAACAAGCGTACATAAATGATAATTATCATGTTTTATTTAAATTATCAACCTTAAATTTATGAATTATACAATTTACTTGCTAAAAATGCACCTAAATTTAAGAATATGGCAAAAGTAATGGGAGCTATAGTAGTTGAAACAGAAGTCTGTAAAGGTTGTGAAGTTTGCATTCCGGTTTGTACTGAAAACGTGATTGGTATGTCAACAGATGTTAATCGTAAAGGATACCATTATGCCTATATGCGTAATCCCGGAGCCTGCACTGGCTGTACAAACTGCGCTATCGTGTGCCCAGACCGGGCAATTGAAGTATATCGGGTAAGAGTCTAGAAGTAATCCCACAAAAAGTATAGCATGTCTGATTTAAGATTAATGAAGGGAAATGAAGCATTGGCAGAAGCTGCAATTCGAGCTGGTGTAGATGCATATTTTGGGTATCCCATTACGCCACAATCGGAGGTAATAGAATATTTAATGGCCGAATGCCCAGAGAAAAGAACCGGCATGGTTGTTTTGCAGGCCGAAAGCGAAATTGCGGCCATCAATATGGTTTATGGCGCGGCCAGTACAGGTAAGCGTGTTATGACTTCCTCATCGAGCCCGGGAATCTCACTTAAACTGGAGGGAATTTCTTATCTGGCAGGAGCAGAACTTCCGGCTGTTATAGTTAATGTGGTACGAGGAGGTCCTGGTCTAGGAACTATCCAACCTGCGCAGTCTGATTATTTTCAATCGGTAAAAGGAGGCGGACATGGTGACTTTAAACTATATGTTCTAGCCCCAGCCTCGGTTCAAGTAATGGCCGATTTTGTTGCTGATGCCTTCGACATTGCTTTTAAGTATCGGGCTCCGGTCCTGATTCTTTCCGATGGACTTATTGGTCAGATGATGGAGAAAGTAGAATTCAAAGACCAAAAAAAGCGCATGTCCGATAAAGATATCATTGAAAATTATGGCAGCTGGGCCACGACTGGTAAAAAAGGAAGGGAAAGAAATATCATCACATCGCTGGATCTGCAACCTGAAAAAATGGAAGTCAGAGTTCAAGGATTACAGAAGAAATATGAACAAATGGAGAATGAAGACCTTCGTTATGAAAAGATATTATGCGATGATGCGGAATATTTAATTGTTGCTTACGGTTCAAGTGCAAGGATAGCCCAAAAAGCTATTCAACTAGGTCGTGAAAAAGGAATTAAAGTTGGTCTTTTGCGTCCTATTACCCTTTTTCCGTTCCCAAAACAACAACTTTTAAAATTGGCAGATCAGGTTAAAGGAATCTTAAGTGTTGAATTGAGTACAGGACAGATGGTCGAGGATGTAAACTTGTCAGTGCAGCACAAAGTTCCTGTTTCACATTTTGGAAGAACAGGAGGTATCATACATACCCCTGAAGAAATATTGGAAGCTTTAGAACAAAATAGTATAAAGGATGGAAGTATTAGACATCATAAAGCCCGAGAATCAAGTCTTTTGTAAGACCAGTTTAATGACCGATGCTACCCTATCATTCTGCCCCGGATGCGGTCATGGTACAGTACATAATTTAACAATGGAGGTAATTGATGAATTGGGCATTGTTGAAGATACCATTGGTGTAGCTCCTGTAGGATGTTCAGTATTGGCTTATGATTTCATGGACATTGACATGACCCAAGCTGCCCACGGACGAGCCCCAGCTGTTGCCACGGCTATTTCAAGAACCTGGCCTAATAAATATGTTTTTACCTATCAGGGGGATGGGGATTTGGCAGCCATTGGAACTGCAGAAACCATTCATGCTTGTAACAGGGGGGAGAACATTGTGATCATATTCGTCAATAATGGTATCTATGGTATGACTGGAGGGCAAATGGCACCAACAACCTTAGTCGGAATGCGCACATCTACATCTCCTTACGGTCGGGAAATTGAAACCATGGGCTCCCCTATAAAAATGACTGAATTGATTTCAAATCTGCCTGGAACCTATTATGCAACACGCCAATCGGTTCATACACACAAGCATGCACGAAAGGCTAAAAAGGCGATTAAAACGGCTTTCCAAAATACAAGGTTGGGAAAAGGGCTGTCTTTGGTAGAGATTGTCTCGAACTGCAATTCTGGATGGAAAATGAACCCAAATGAATCAAATATTTGGATGGAGGAAAATATGTTTCCAAACTTTCCACTAGGTGATATTAAGGTGAAAGGTAAATTAAGACAAAGAAAATGACAGAGGAAATAATAATAGCAGGTTTTGGTGGCCAAGGTGTTTTATCAATGGGAAAAATATTGGCTTATTCAGGTATCATGCAAGATAAAGAAGTAAGCTGGATGCCTTCATATGGTCCCGAGATGCGTGGCGGTACTGCAAATGTGACGGTTATCCTTAGTGATGAAAGAATTAGTTCACCCTATTTGAAATTATATGATACGGCCATAATTTTGAATCAGCAATCAATGGATAAATTCGAGAAAACTGTAAAGCCAGAAGGTGTATTGATTTATGATCCAAATGGTATAACCCATCACCCAACCAGAAAAGATATTAGAATTTATCAAGTTGAAGGCTATCGATTGGCATCAGAATTAGGCAATAAAAAAGTTTTCAATATGATTGTGCTTGGAGGGTACCTAAAACTTAAACCTGTTGTTAAATTAGAAAGTGTGATTGAAGGTTTGAAAAAATCTTTACCAGAGCGCCATCATGAATTAATACCGCTTAATAAAAAGGCCATAACCATAGGAATGCAAAACCTGTTTTCAATCAAGTTGGAAAATCAGTTTCTTGCTGAACATTCATGAGTTGTTCATTTAGTTGACCAACAAACAGGGCTACAACATTTTCCATTAATTGTACTTACTGTATTTTGGTTATACCAGTTTGGTCAATCTAGGAGTAAACCCTTATTAAGGAGCTGTAATTTAAACAGCTTTGAAAACATTTTTTTGGCACTTCTTTCCATTAAATGGTCTTTCGCTATAGCGAGTCCCGGTATTTTAAAATTAAAAAGGCATTATCTTTTACGTTGCCGGTTAATAGGTAATCGCCAAATGGAGCCGCAACTGAGGAGGCAGACATTTTCGTGCCAT
>JABDKZ010000188.1 GCA_013001935.1 Maribacter sp. | reverse complement strand
CATTAATATAGTGAATTCTTACGAGTAATCGAATTCTTGTGTGGGATTCCAAAATAAAATCCAAAGCAAGGGGCCTCGGTTCTGATAAGGTGGAAATCGCAGGTATTGCCGCACACTAATTCAACGTTCCAAAAAATTGATAGGCACTGCTCTAGGTTTCAAGGAAATCAACGGATTGATTTCAACTTCGTTTAAAACGGTCTGCAAATTATACTTCTTTACAATTTCCGCAACAGTCAAAACCATCTCATACATCGCAAAATTATTGCCCACACACATTCGAGGACCTGCGCCGAACGGATAATAATATTCTTGAAAATCCTTTTTATTTTCAATATTGAATCTCTCTGGACTAAATGTATCCGGTGATTCCCAAAAATCCGCATACCTATGTAACTCATATACGGACATTAAGATCATCGTATTTTTTGGAATAATCTGACCTTCAAATTCATCATCCTCGATAGCAATACGATCAATGATGTAGGCTGGGGGATATAACCGCATACCTTCTTCCAGACATTGTTTGGTATAATTCAGTTGCGAAATTTGCTGCATGATGTCATCACTTTCCAAATCTAGGCGTGATACTTCTTCAAAAACTTTTTGCTGTGCATTCTGGTTTTTGGCCAGTAAGAACAATGTAAAGCTCAATGCATTAGCAGTGGTCTCATGCCCTGCCGTAAATAAGATCAAAACTTCATCGATCAATTGCCTTCTGGGCATAGGGGTATTGTCTTCATACCTCGCTTTAAGCAACATAGCTAACAAGTCGTCCTTGTCAACTTTGGATTGTATGCGTTCCTCAATGATCTTGTTCAATAGGTAGCGACCTTTCTCAGAAAGGTCTAAATGCTTTTGGATCATTCCGCTGAGCTTAAACCACCATTTAAAATAGGACTGGCGCATTTCCCGGATAAGCATTTTTTGGTTGGCCTCGGTAATCGCCTGCAGTCTTGACATATCTTCTTGAATGTCGCTCCTACTAAAAAGCGAATTGGCCACCACTTGAAAGGCCAAATCCCCCATTAACGGAAAAATATTTTGAACCTCATTGGGTTTGATTCTGCTTACTTCTTTTTGGATAGTATCGTTCATAATGTGCAGCAATCCCAGTAATTTCTTTTTATGAAATGCCGGTTGCACCATTCTGCGGTGCGTGCGCCAATCCTCCCCATTGGAAGTTAAAATGCCGTGACCAATGTACTTGGCAAGATCTACTGTCTGTAAAGGGGATTTATGGTATTTCTTATGCTGCTTTTGAAGTACATGCTTAATAAGATTTGGGCTTCGAGTAAAAACCAATGCTTTGTTAAAACCTATTTTCACTTTAAAAATATCACCGTATTTTTCAAAATTTTCATGGTGAAAAGGCAATGGGTTCTTTAGAATACGTTTTCGATTCTTAAAAACCTGATATTGGGAGATTGTAGGAAGGTCGTTCATTGTTCCTCCATAAACCATTCAATATGGCTGCAGTTGGTACATATATAGCAATGGGCGCTCTTATTGGCCCAATCAAGATTCATTAAGGAAGCTGCCTTGGTATTGAGCTGGGCCTTTCTAGGTCTGAATATATCGTGACCACATATTGCGCATTTTAGCCTTTTACCTTTTATAATTACTTGTTGTGGTTCCTTGTCATCAGAGAATAATCCCATAATCCAAAAATTAAAATAATCCTGGCTGATCGCCACCTTTGATTCTTCCCAAATGTTTATATGCCAATTCGGTGACTTCCCTTCCGCGAGGCGTACGCATGATAAAACCTTGTTGAATTAGAAATGGTTCGTATACCTCTTCAATAGTCTCTGCACTTTCAGAAACAGCAGTGGCCAAAGTGGTAATACCCACAGGTCCGCCCTTGAATTTATCTATAATTGTGGTCAAAATTTTATTGTCCATTTCATCCAAACCATGGGCATCTACATTCAGGGCTTTAAGGCTGTATCTTGATATTTCCATATCTATATTACCATCACCTTTGATCTGGGCAAAATCACGAACCCTTCTTAGTAGGGCATTACAAATACGTGGTGTGCCCCTGCTTCTACCCGCAATCTCAATCGCCGCATCTGTCGTTATAGGCACTTTAAGGATTTCTGCACTTCGTTCAACAATCGTTGATAATAATTCAGTGGAATAGTATTGTAGCCTACTTTGAATTCCAAAACGTGCCCGCATGGGTGAGGTCAATAATCCGGAACGTGTAGTGGCACCTATTAAAGTGAACGGATTCAAATTGATCTGAACAGACCTTGCATTTGGTCCGGTCTCGATCATAATATCAATTTTATAGTCCTCCATGGCCGAATACAGATATTCCTCTACAATAGGACTCAACCTATGGATCTCATCAATAAAAAGGACATCGCGCTCCTGAAGATTCGTCAGCAACCCGGCCAAATCCCCTGGTTTGTCAAGTACAGGTCCGGAGGTGATTTTGATTCCCACCCCTAATTCATTGGCGAGAATATGTGCCAAAGTGGTCTTTCCTAAACCAGGAGGACCATGAAATAAAGTGTGATCCAAGGCTTCCTCTCTTTGATTAGCGGCTTCCACAAAAATCTTTAGATTTTCCAACACCTGTTCCTGTCCTGTAAAATCATCGAAAGTTATGGGTCGTAACGCCCGTTCAATATCTATCTCCTCTGCTGAAAAATTGCCCGTCGTAGGATCTAAGTATTCATTCATATGCAAACAAAGATATGAAAAATCAAATGTTAAAATTTATAGATACCATGCTATATATAACGTTGTAGTTGATTTAGTTTTATCAACATGACATTTGTCATCTTTTTTGTGTTGAATTATCACATACTTTGCACAGAAATTAAAAAGAAGTAATTTTAGTAATAACAAAAAACAAAAAAACAATGTCAGCAACATTTAATCTAAAAAAATACGGAATAGAAACCGAAAAAATATATAGGAACAGTAGTGTTCCCGTTCTTTATGAACTAGGCCTTCGGTTAGAAAAAGGAACTGCTATTTCTGATGTGGGTGCTCTTATGACCTATTCAGGGGAAAAAACGGGACGTAGTCCTAAGGATAAAAGAATTGTTCGCCATCCTGACTCCGAAAAAAATATAGATTGGGGTAATATTAATATAGGATTGGATGAACATACCTATATGGTAAACCATGAACGTGCGTTGGATTATCTTAATGTTTGCGATCATTTATTTGTTGTTGATGCATTTGCAGGTTGGGACCCTAAATATAGAATCAAAACAAGAATAATCTGTACGCGGGCATACCATGCATTATTTATGCAAAATATGTTGATCATGCCAACCAAGGAGGAATTGGCCAATTTTGGTGAACCTGACTATGTTGTAATGAATGCCGGTGGTTTCCCTGCCAACAGATACACTTCAGAAATGACTTCCAAAACGAGTATAGATGTGAATTTGGAACGCAAGGAAATTGTGATTTTAGGTACACAGTATGCAGGGGAAATGAAAAAAGGATTATTCGGTGTTATGAACTACCTGATGCCTTTGGAGAATGTTATGCCAATGCACTGCTCAGCCAATGTTGGTGAGAAGGATGATGTTACCATTTTATTTGGACTTTCAGGAACCGGGAAGACCACCCTAAGTGCCGATCCAAAAAGAAGATTGATAGGCGATGATGAACATTGCTGGACAGACGAAGGTACATTCAATATTGAAGGTGGTTGCTACGCCAAGGCAATAGATCTTTCCGCTGAAAATGAACCTGATATTTTCGGAGCGATTCGTTTTGGAACGGTATTGGAAAATGTAGTTTACGATAAAGACTCGAGAAAGGTCGACTATACAGATACTTCTATAACCCAAAATACGAGGGCTTCCTACCCTATTGAGTTTATTGATAATGTTCAGATTCCTTGTGTAGCCGGGCATCCAGAAAATATAATTTTCCTTACTTGTGATGCATTTGGAGTTTTACCTCCAGTGAGTAAGTTAACCCCAGAACAAGCCAGTTACCACTTTATTTCAGGGTATACTGCCAAGGTAGCAGGAACTGAGATGGGAGTCACTGAGCCAACAGCCACTTTCAGTGCTTGTTTTGGTGCTGCCTTTATGATGTGGCACCCCAATAGATATGCTGAGTTGTTGGCTGAGAAAATCAAGACGCATAAAGCTACAGCTTGGTTGGTGAATACAGGTTGGACGGGTACTGGTTCCCGTATGAAATTGAAGCATACCAGAGCAATGATCGATGCCATTCATAATCATGATTTCGATAATGTGGAGTATGTAAAAGATGAAGAATTTGGATTCCAAATTCCGACAACCTGTCCAAACGTTCCTTCAGAAGTATTGATTCCTAGAAATACTTGGGAAGACAAGGCAAAATATGAGGAAACCAAATTGAAACTTGTTAATCTTTTCAATGAAAACTTCAAGAAGTTTGCTGCGAATGTAAATCCAGAGATTGTGGAAGCAGGGCCTAAGGCAAGTGCACTACAGTCCTAACCAATACCATTTATTGAATTTAAATCCTCATTGCTTAACAGCAATGGGGATTTTTTTTCAATCTTTTCATTCTGGTAGCTCTAAAATCAAACTACAATTTTTCCTTGTGTAATTGAGAAGTATCTAGGAAGTCCGATATTACAATCTTTGGGTTACCGTAAAGCTGAATTTTGGAGGAGCCTCTCGAAGATAACTCAAAATACGTTATGGCATTGAGCATAGCATTGGTTGATTCTTCTAAATTGGCAATTATACTCGTGGCCTCGAATTTGGAAGCTTTTAATTTAGAACTACCTAAAAGATCTACATGGAATACGTCCGCCGAACCTTCTATAGTGGCGGAGGCATTTTTTTGCATTTGCAACGAATTATTGACCCCGACTGCGTAAATACGGGCATCAATCCTATCTTTCAAAACAATATTCAAGGAATCACTGGCAAGGTTAAAATCACCAGAACTCATTCCTTCCATTGTAATATTCATTATAGGTGCAGTCGCATTCAATTCTAATCTTGAAGGACCATACGTATTCACAACCAATGCATCAGAAGAAATAACATCCGTCATGTTTATTTTACCATCATGCATGGTTATAGCTGTTATTTCGGCATAGTTAACAGTAATTTCCAACTTCTTTTTTCCGGTTATCTTATAGAACGAGCTGATCATCAAAGTGCTATCAACAACTTTAAATTTAAGCACATCGATCAAATTATCATCCGCATTGATTTTATATCCTTCAATTGATCCCTTCTGAAGCACTATTTCTAAATCATCGACCAATTCTATAGCGTTGTAATACGGAAGCTCTTCCCTTACTTCAATTACACTTCTATTACCTTTTATTTTTGGTTTTCGCTGAGCGAATGTCTGAAAGCAAACTAACAGAACAATCAGTGTGATAAGTTTATTCATTTTATATGGTATGTTCTTAGATGACCAGGCCTGATAAAACCCAGTCCTTTAATTTTATTAAATATATTACAAAAAAGATAAATCGACTTTTATTGCTATATCAAAAAAAATGCCCAACTCTATTAGCTGGGCATTTTTATTTATTTAATCTTTTAAACCTAATGGTGAAGTTCTTCCTCATCTTCTTTCATGGGAATGTTTTGGGGTACAAAATCCTGTCCCGGGATAATATATTCCCCATGCTCATCTGTCTTACTATAATCATATGCCCATCGGTGTACGTGTGGTATTGCACCAGGCCAGTTACCGTGCATGTGTTCTTGTGGCGCTGTCCATTCCAACGTATTCGAATTCCACGGATTCTGAGGTCCTTTCTTACCGTAAAACATACTTGAAATAAAGTTGTACAAGAATACCAATTGTGCAAGACCGGCAATCAAGGCGAATACAGTCATCAAGACTTGGACATCGGTCAATTCATCGTACATTGGGAATGCCGTGTTCTCATAATATCTTCTAGGTACCCCAGCCATACCTACAAAGTGCATCGGGAAGAAAACCCCGTAAGCACAGATGGCCGTTATCCAAAAATGGACATATCCTAAATTTTTGTTCATCATTTTACCCTCGAACATCTTTGGGAACCAATGATAAACCCCTGCAAATAATCCATAAAGCGCCGAAATACCCATTACCAGATGGAAGTGTGCTACCACAAAATAGGTGTCATGAACATTAATATCCAATGTACTATCCCCAAGAATGATACCTGTTAATCCACCCGTAATGAATGTGGATACCAATCCGATCGAAAACAGCATTGCAGGATTCAGTTGCAGGTTCCCTTTCCAAAGTGTGGTAATATAGTTGAACGCCTTCACTGCAGATGGGATGGCTATCAATAATGTTGTAAAGGTAAATACCGATCCTAGGAAGGGATTCATTCCTGATATGAACATATGGTGACCCCAAACAATGGTCGATAAGAAGGCAATTGCGATAATTGATGCAATCATGGCACGATAGCCAAATATAGGTTTACGCGCATTGGTAGACATAACTTCTGAAGTTATACCCAAGGCAGGCAATAAAACAATATATACTTCTGGATGGCCAAGGAACCAAAACAAATGCTCATATAAAACGGGTGAACCCCCTTGGTAATGCAATACTTCCCCTTGAATGAATATATCTGATAGGAAGAAAGAAGTACCGAAACTTCTATCCATTATCAACAATAAGGCTGCGGACAAAAGCACGGGGAAAGAAACCACCCCGATGATTGCGGTAACCAAGAATGCCCAAATGGTCAAGGGCAACCTTGTCATCGACATTCCTTTGGTTCTTAAATTTATAACGGTGACAATATAATTTAGTGATCCTAAAAGAGAGGAAGCAATGAATATAGCCATAGATACCAACCATAAGGTCATACCCATTCCAGAACCTGCTTGTGCCATAGGCAAAGCACTTAATGGAGGGTAAATCGTCCACCCGGCAGATGCCGGACCTGCTTCGACGAACAGAGACAAAACCATAATGACACTTGATAAAAAGAATAACCAATAAGACACCATGTTCAAAAAACCGGAGGCCATATCCCTAGCGCCAATCTGTAGTGGTATAAGTAAATTACTAAATGTACCACTCAAACCTGCAGTTAGTACAAAGAAGACCATTATAGTACCATGAATAGTAACCAGTGCCAAATAAATATCAGCATCCATAACCCCATTTGGGGCCCAATCTCCCAGAAAAGCTTCAAACAATGGGAAAGACTCCCCAGGCCAAGCCAGTTGCATCCTAAACATTAAAGACATTGCAATACCTACAAAACCCATTATCAAACCAGTAATTAAATACTGCTTCGAAATCATCTTATGATCTTGACTAAAAATGTATTTGGTCACAAAAGTCTCCTTGTGATGATGCCCGTGATCATCTGCGTGGTCTTCTATATGTGCATGTGCTGTGGCCGACATAAATCTTTGTTTTTTATTTTTTAAATACGCTTAATTATTGAACTGATGCCATTGTTTGAGCAAAGGTTTGCTGTTCAGCAAGCCATTTATTGTATTCTTCTTCTTCTTCCACGATAATCTTCATTTGCATATTGTAATGTGATTTACCGCATATTTTATTACATAGAAGTATATAGTCAAACTCCCAAGGGTCTGAATTTTCGACACCCGCTGCTGCTTTCTCGGCCCTAATGGCATTTGTTCGTTTTACCTTGTCAACTACATCCGGCTTCAATCTCATATCGGCTGTCGTAATAGTCGGTGTAAAAGAAAACTGGGTCGTCATACCCGGCACACAGTTCATTTGCGCCCTAAAATGGGGCATATATGCTGAATGCAGTACGTCTTGTGAACGCATTTTAAAATTCACTTTTCTCCCTACCGGCAAGTGCAATTCTTTCACAATAATATCATCCTTTGCATAAGAGTCAGATTCGTCAATTCCTAAAATATTGGCCTTATCAATATCAATCATCCTAACATTGGCAGCGCCTAACACATTATCATCGCCTGCATATCTTGCGGTCCAATTGAATTGTTGTGCATAAAGCTCAACAATCAAAGGATCATCCTCATCATTGATATCCATAATATTGGTCCAAGTATATAATCCCCAAAGGATCAATCCCGCCAAAACGATTACTGGGATAATGGTCCAAATAAACTCCAATCTGTCATTATCAGCATAATAAAGTGCTTTTTTTCCTTTTTGACCTCTATACTTGTATCCGAAGTAATGTAATAATAATTGGGTCAAGGTCTGTACAAAGAATATAATAATGAAGGAAACCAACATTAACTGATCATATTCACCTCCATGTGCGGAGGCAGCTTCTGGCAAGAGGAATTTTCCATATTTCCAAAAGCTAAAAATGGTTATGCCATAAATGAAAATCAAAAACAAGAACAATAAATACCCATTATATTTATTATCCCGATCATTCGCAATTTGAGAGTCAACAGCTCTAATTTGTGACAATTCAAAAATCTTGGTCATTTGCCAAATCGCAATTGCCACTAAAACTAAAACAGCTAAAATCAATAATATAGTCATCGTATTATCTGATGTTATTCTTTAAAATTTATTAATAATGGAAATGTCTACTCTCTTCAATAAACGGATTTCGTTTAGGTTGAAGAGGTGCTTTTGTCAATGCCCTGAATACCCAGAAAATGAACAAGCCGGCAAAGAAAAGAACAGCCCCGATTTCAGGAATACCTATTGACCATTGGTCACCAACGGTTGATGGCATGAACATAACGTATATATCCAAATAATGACCTGCTAGGATAATGATACCTGTCATGATAACAAACCAATTGATTCTTTTGTAATCACTGTTCATCAACAATAATAAGGGCAATACAAAGTTCATCACAACCATTCCGAAGAAAGGCAGTTTGAAATCCTCTATTCGAGTCACAAAATACGTTACTTCCTCAGGTATATTCGAATAC
>JABDKZ010000372.1 GCA_013001935.1 Maribacter sp. | reverse complement strand
ACGTTGTCATTTTTTTCAATTATTTTTTTGATTTTCCTGTTATGATTGCTCTTGGATAAGATCTGCTCTACTTTTTTCTCATAAACTTCTTGATATGGAGGTATAAAGGGTTCATGGGTACTAATGGTCATATACACTTCCAATCGAGGCTGGTTAGCGGCTCTAGGTAAACTCAGACTTTTCTTAAATAATTCTTTATCCGGATATCCCCAAGAAGAACCTGCAGCATCTTCCTCTTGCATTTTAAACTCATTTCCGAATCCAGATTTATCCAAAACAAAATCAACATTCTCACTGAGCAGAAATTTATCTATATTGTCAAAAGCACTATTGGTACCTTGATAATAGGAAGTGAAATACCCATTATTTTTTAAAATACTGAACAATGTTAGTTTGTTGGGATATTTTTCGAGCTCCATAAACCCACTTTTACCAAATGGTAACGATCCCATTAATGAAGGTAGTACACCAAAAGTCCTACCCGTATTACTCAAACAATTTTCCCAATACAATGACTTAGTGGTCAAGGAGTCTAAAAAAGGTGTAAATCCTTCATATTCTGCGCCTTCACCAACAAAATCTCCTCCTAGCCCCTCAACCATTATAAATACAATGTTTGGTTTTTCCTCTTTCAATTCAAAATAGCTCCCCAATACATTTTGTATGGGCTGGGATTTTATCAAGGGATATTCAACATCCGAATTATAAGAAATATCCTCGGTAGAAGTTTCGTAAAGATTCAAGGCAAGATATTGTGTCTTATTTTGGTTAATTGGTTTTCCCTCGATAAACAGCGTCATAATAAACAGACTGAAGAGAATAATGGTAAAAGGGTACATTTTACTGATATAGTGGTACTTTTTTGACGTAATCTTATACAGACCAAAAAAGACTCCTATAATGGCAACAAGACCAATGATTACCGAAATAGACATACCACCAGAATTTGCAACCGTTGTTTTAATATCATCAAAACTATAACCTAGCAAATCGGAACCTAAAGGAACAAGTGCGGTACAGTAATAGCTGATCAGCATCGCTTCAATGATCAACAAAATAATGAGAAGTACAAATACTAGGTTAAAACCATATCTCGGCCTAAAGTTTTCCCAGAAATTGAATGGAAACGCCAGGGCAATACCGACCAGGGCTGAATAGCCAATTTGGTGTACTAAGGCAATAAAAAAACTTGCACTGAATATAGTATCTACCACACCCTTGAAATAGAGGGTGGTATACTGGTAAATAGATAGCAAGAGCAAACTACCGAAGAATGAAATCATTAATCGGGTATAATGCTTGAGCGTGTATCTATCCAGTTGACTCGTATTCATTTTTACATTTTAAGTTGCCTTGGCAAAACCTTTTCGAACCTGTGAACCCCAGCCCGATTTTATTCCCAATAATTTTTTAAAGTTGCCCCTAACTGCCGCCCAGACGACAATGGGATGAAATACTATAGGTTCAATTATAGCGGAACCCATTAGAATTAATATATCTTTTGTTTTTCTATACTCATTGTAGGTATACACATCCCATAGAATGGCATAGAAAGAGAACATGATTGAGAACATATAAACAGTAGCGGTTATCGCTATGAAAAAATCCCAGTTCATAATACCGAAATATGCGAAAAACAAAACGGTAAAAAATCCAAAAAACTCTAATAACGGAGACATCCATTCATAAAAGAACCAATAAGGGTAACTCAGAAGACCCAATCTCCCATATTTGGAATTGAAGAACATATCCTTGTGTTTGAATAATGTCTCCAGATTTCCCCTAGCCCAGCGATCTCTCTGGTTCATTAGTATTCCAAGATCCTCGGGTACCTCTGTCCAGCACAATGGATCTGGTATATATTCTATGGTATAAGGCTCTTTGCGATCATGCATGTATCGGCGCATTTTAAAAATAATCTCCATGTCCTCCCCTACTGTACTTGTATCATAGCCATTAACTGCCATGGCAATTTCACGATCAAAAAAGCCAAAGGCACCTGAAATAATCAGAAGGCTATCTATACGCCCCCAAGCCATTCTACCAATGTTAAAGGAACGTGTATATTCTAATAACTGGAATTTGGCAAGCCAATTTTTTGGGAGTCGAATATCTTCTAAATGGCCACCATTTATTTTGCAGGAATTGGCTATTCGTATTACCCCGCCAACAGCAATTACTTTTTTCTTGGAACGTTGGTAGAATGATTTTACTACATGTAAAAGTGCATCTGGTTTTAGAAGGCAATCTACATCTATACAACCTACATATTTGTTAGTAGATAAAGCCATTCCGGCATTTAGAGCATCAGATTTACCCCCGTTCGCCTTATCAATGACAGTAAGTTTAGAAAATGAACGCTGTGTTGACTTGTAGATACCACGTATTGGTTTTGACCTCCAATCAGGATTTATCGGGTGATCAATTTTTTCTAAACCATAAGCATTTATCATCTTTTGTAAAGTGTCATCCTTACTACCATCATTTACTACCATTACTTCATAATTCATATATCGCAATGACAATAATGACCGTACATTTTCAACAATGGTAAGTCCTTCATTATATGCCGGGGCAATTATGGTAATGCTCGGTGCTATAGGTGATGCAGCAAGTTTTGTAAGATCCCCGAAACTATTTTTATTCTTGTAATGGAATGAGTTTAGTGTCGCTAGATATCCCATTACCGAAAACAATACGAATAACACTGCCGTGTACGATAAAAACACGATGTTTATGTATTCTAGGATGATATTTGAAATACTACTATCCATTTAACTATTCAAAAATTTGTTGGGGAACGACTTCAACATAGACCAAAGCACTTTGTTCATTTCAATATGCGAAAGACCTTTGGTTCTGTCATTTTTATCTGCATTTATGGCATTCTCTAATGTGAATTGATCAGTAAAATTCAATAGGTCTTCAAAGTCATTTTCTTGTATTGAATTGCCTGCTTCAGATGTAGAGAGGCCCAAAGATGCTACCTGATTCTCGCCAGGAGCTTCAATTGAAAGGCGCTCCTTCAATTTTGTTAAAGCAGATTTTGCCTTTGAACTTATGGCAATATTGGCATCATGGGTTAGCTGGGACAATAAAAGCAATTCCTTGTCATCACCAATGGAAACCATTTCATCCATTAAAATCAATTTGGATTCTAGATCGCAGAACTTGAACAATTCTCCAAAAACATTATATCCTATAACCTCATCTTCAGAATCAATTACTCTTTGAATTCCATAAATCACATCGCGGATACGCTCTCTAATGAAAGGTCTGTTTTCTTCTCCTAGCAGGTCGGTCAAAAATGGGATTTCACGATGATCACCAAATGCTTCAATATCAGATAATAAACGATGTAACTCCACAGCTTCATTATCAAACTCATACGGTTTAGGAATTATCGATAGTATGGAGGCTAACTCACTTTCTTCTGCGGATTCCCCTTCTTTTGTTTCATAATCTTTAGAAGATTGAAATCTGCGGCCCTTTTCTTTATCATCGGGGGTCGACCCTCCCACTATTAACTCTTCATAGACAACTTTGATAGCGGCGATTTCTTGCAATCGACTTTCATCCTCATTTAAATTTTGTTCTAATATTTCTTCTATGACTGTCTTTTCCTGCTTCCCAACAGCTTCTTCATATTCCAAATTAAACTCAAGCAATGATTCTTCAAATCGTTTCTCTTCCCTGCTTTGTACAATTTCTTGATTACTATCAATGACAAGTGGCAAGAAATTTATATCCTCGATTTTAATATCACGCTTGTGATCTGCAGGACCATCTAAAAAATCTTCTTTCCCTGAGTTTCTAGGAGGAATGATTTCATCATAGATAACATCCAAAAGATCACTATTTACCTCAATTTCCTCAGATTTGATATCTTCAGATACAACGATGGGTAAAAAATCCATTAATTCATGTTCAACTTCCCGATTTTTTATGTTCAGATTCTTTTCCAATGCAATATCAACTTTTGAAAAATCAACGATGAATGGCGCTATGTCATTTTCTTCAGGCTTGATCTCCTGCCGATTTTGCAGTGTTGTTTGGGCGACTATCTCTTCAATGGTATCTTTTTCAAGCAATTCTTTTGTTTCGCCTACCTTCTCTTCATTGATATGCTCCTCAATGACTTCTTTCTTTTCGGCAGCCTCCTCATTATTGGTATCTTCTTCCATGACTTCTTTTATTACAGTAGTCTTCTCGTCTATTTTAGTAGGCTTCTCTTCATAGGTCTGTTCCGTGATAGTTTCCTTTATTTCATCTGTATTAGCTTCGATGGTCTTACTCTCAATTATTTCTTTCATTTCAGTAGCCTTCCCTTCATTGGTATCTTCCTCGATAGCAACTGTTATTTCAGCAGTATTCCCTTCAGCGGTATCTTCCGATATGGTTTCTTTTATTATATCTTCCGGGACAACAATGCTTTCGGTGCTTTCAATACCTTTTATTGGCATAACACTCTCTGGTGCAATTGAGTTAATAGCGTTCAATGCCTTGTTCTTCACACTAAAATGTAGCCTTTTATGCTCCATCTGACGTAGAAATTCAATTTCCCCGATATCCCCTAATTCAGCAATAGTCCCAAGAATTAGGATTTTTAAATCCGTGGAGCAGCGCCAAAAAACCAATTTCAAAGTATCTAAGGCCTCAACCACATGAAATTCTTTTATACAGTTAATTGCTTCTTCCTTAATTTGGTTATTACGGTGTTTCAATAATTCTATCAGGGATGCCTTGGCATCGTTTTGATTGAAATGTTTTATGAACCTAAGCGCCATAAGTACTACATCCCTATTTCCTGATGTAAGCCAAACTTTGAATAGAGGGGGTGTAAAGTCCTTATTGTTCCGAATGATTTCTAACAGAACAATTTGTTGCCATTCGGAAATTCTATATTTTGTAGTGTCCATGAAATAGGAAATCCCTTCATTTCTAAGGGTTACGGTGGCAATTTCTGCCTGCTTTCTAACAACGCTTCTTCTATCGTTTATAAAACCTGCAATCATCTGGTATGATTCTGTTACATGCATCTGGGTAAGTTCCAGTATACCTTTGGCAACAACAGCCCA
>JABDKZ010000337.1 GCA_013001935.1 Maribacter sp. | reverse complement strand
CAGGATTTTGATCCCATGAAAGGTTGGGATGGTTTTCAGGAGGGTAATGCATACCAATATACATGGTATGTACCCCATGACCCTGCCGGGCTTATTGGTCTCATGGGCAAGTCATTGTTCAATGAACGATTGGAAACCATGTTCACCAATGCACAGAAAAGTATGTTTGGCGGTGGATCGGAAGAAATACACAGTTTTTCGGGGGTAGAGAAATTGTACAACCACGGTAACCAACCATGCTTACATAATCCTTGGTTGTTTAACTATTCTGGCAAGCCATGGCTCACTCAAAAATGGACACGAACCATTTGTAATGAGTTCTATGGAACAGAACCATTGCATGGCTATGGCGTTGGCCAAGATGAGGATCAAGGACAATTAGGAGCTTGGTATGTTATGGCTTCAATGGGCCTTTTTGATGTGCAGGGGCATACCTCTGCAAACCCTACCTTTCAATTTGGGAGTCCATTATTTGATAGAATAACCATCCAATTAGATAATGACTATTTCTCAGGAAAAGAACTGGTAATTGAAACCAAAAATCAGCACCCGGATAACTTTTATATTCAATCAGTCACTTTTAATGGAAAACCGATCTCTAATAACTGGATATATCGCAACGAACTAATGCAGGGAGGCATCTTAGTTTTTGAATTAGGCCCCGAACCCAATATGGAATGGGGTTTAGAAACCCCACCACCTTCAATGTCAAATGAAAAATAATAGATGATGAATAAAATAACACTTTTCGTATTTGTACTCCTTCTAATGGCATGTACCACGCAAAAAGAAGAGAAAGTATTAGCCAAACAAATCCTTACGAATGAACAATTCCATGAGGTAAAGCGTAGGGCTTTAGCAGTGGTCAAAACAGGGTTCAACGCCGGAGATGGCTATAGAGAAGTTTGGATTCGCGACTATAATACATTTATTGAACTTTCGGCCGAGGTATATCCTACTGAGGAATTAAAAGAAAACCTTTTGGTGTTTTTTCGAATGCAGGGTGATGATGGGAATATCATCGATGGTTTTACACCGGCTGAAAAAATCGCCAAGGAAGAAACCGATTTTAGTTATTCAGAATTAGAACCCCGATATGCCGGACATAAAAATACGGTAGAGACGGATCAAGAAACTTCTTTGATCCAGACGGTATATAAGTATATCATGGCAACTGGTGATAGAACGATTCTCGATGCACAAATTGGCGAAATAACAGTGGCCCAACGTATGGAATGGGCGATGCAATTTCTTATGGACCATCGTTTTTCTCCAGAATATGGTTTAATTTGGGGTGCTACTACCGCTGACTGGGGCGATGTGCAGCCAGAACATGGCTGGGGAGTCGATATTGACGGGAACACGCACAGAGCAATAGACATTTATGACAATTCAATGTTTATTATTGCCTTGGATAATTTGATGGAAATGCTACCAAGCACAAAAGACAAATGGCTGCCTATTCGACATAAATTAGCAGAAAATTCCAAAAAACACCTTTGGGATAAGCAAAATCAAAAGTTTATACCGCACATATATTTAAATGGTTCTCCTTTTCCAGAAGATTTCAATGAGAATGAAATATATTATTTTGGAGGAACAGCGATTGCCATTGAAGCAGGATTGTTGACCGAAGAAGAAATCAAGATTTCTATCAATGAAATGATTTCGAGAGTAAAAGAAGCCGGTGCTGCTTCAATTGGACTCACCTTATACCCACCTTATCCTGATGGTTTTTTCGTGAACAAGATCATGAACCCAGAATACAGCTACCAAAATGGAGGTGATTGGACCTGGTTTGGTGCCAGAATGGTTCAACAATTAGTCAACTATGGTTTCGTTCAGGAAGCTTATGAGCAATTACTACCAATGACTAATAGAGTGGTAAAAAACGATGGGTTTTATGAATGGTATACCGTGGATAACAAACCTAAAGGTTCTGGGACATTCAGAGGTTCTGCCGGCGTGCTATATATAGCGATACTCAAATTGGAGGATTGGGCTAACTCTCAAAATAATTGATTTTTTCATGAACTTTAAACTTAACACCAAGAGTCCTGTTCCCTTACACGCCCAGATTGAGGCTTACCTAAGGAGTTTGATTAAAAAGGACGAATTCAGAAATGGGAAACGTTTTTTACCCAAAGAGGTTACCCTCGCAAAAAAGCTAGGAGTTTCTAGGAATACGGTGCGGCAAGCAGTGAATACTTTGGTAAATGAAGATCTCATAGAACGAAAAAAGGGTGTAGGTACTAAAGTGGTCAATAAAAAAATAACCACAAGACTTGACCATTGGATCAGTTTTACCAAAGAAATGCGGAAGCAAGGCATTGAAGTGGTCAACTATTTAGTACATATTTCCTTGGTAGTAGCACCAGAAGAAGTGTATGATGCATTATCTGTTTCCCAATCCAAAAAGCTATGGCGGTTAGAAAAAATCAGGGGGTCAAAACAAGCGAAGTATTTATATTCGGTTTCCTATTTTCATCCAAGAGTAGGGATAACAGGAGACGAGAATTTCAGAACCCCACTTTACGAGCTTCTAGAGGCCTCACATGATACAATTGTAGCAACTTCAAAGGAAAGGATAAGTGCAATTAAGGCGAATAAAGAACTAAGTTCAATTCTTGAACTGCCTATGCACATGCCAATCTTGAAAAGGAATCGGTTAGTGTGTGATTCTGGAGATAGGCCAGTTGAATACAACATTGTTTACTATCACACTGATTATTTTACCTATGATATTGAGATTAAACGTGA
>JABDKZ010000331.1 GCA_013001935.1 Maribacter sp. | reverse complement strand
TAATATACCTGTGACTGCACCACTGGCACCAACAGCGCTGTAATACGGTTCGTCTTTATGGAAAAAGAGGGCCAACAAACTCCCTGCGATTAGACTAATAAAATATATGCCTATAAATTTTGTTGGGCCAAACCATCGTATCACGACATCCGCAAAAAAGAACAAAGTGAACATATTCATGAAAAGATGCGATAGGTCAACATGCAAGAACCCGGATGTCAACATTCTATCTTTCTGCCCTGCTTTAATGGCACCAATACCGAACTTGTAACGTTCAAAAAAAGAACCATCGTTAAATCCTTTCAAGGAAACCAGAACATTCACAGCAATAATAGCAATAGTTGCTATATGAAGATCATACATCTTTTAAAGCTTTAATTTTCGTGCCAAATATAGCTATATTTGCGCTTTACTAGTTAACGCATGCAGCTACTTACCTTTATTTTTATTTATCCTTTTTTGTGGATTATCTCAATTCTGCCGTATCACCTGTTTTATGGGTTTTCCAATGTCATATGTTTCTTTGTATATAGGGTTATAGGTTACCGAAAAAAAGTAGTTAGAAGTAATCTGGAATTGGTATTTCCAGACAAGCCCAAAGAAGAATTAAATCATATAGAGAAAGAATTCTATAAACACATGTGCGATATGTTTCTTGAAATGGTGAGAACCATGAACCTATCCAAAGAAAACGTAAAGAAGAAATACGATATAACCAATATAGAGCTCTTTCAGGAAATCGAGAAAAAGAAAAGCATATTGATAGTTTGCTCACATTATGCGAATTGGGAATGGAACGTAAGTATTAATAACTATGTGAAATCGAAAGGGTATGCGGTATACCAGAAAATCAATAATAAATATTTTGATGCCTTCGTCAGGAAAACCAGGGCCAAATGGAATACGACATTGATCACGCAAAGAGAAACGGTTAAAACGGTAGTGCGCAACCATCAGAATGGGATTAGAGCTGGCTATGGAATGGTCAGCGACCAATCACCCCAAGTAACAAAGTCGCAGTACTGGAAAGAATTTATGGGGATAAAGGTTCCTATTTTCAATGGAGCGGAAACTTTGGCTCGCAAACTTGATCTTGCCGTCGTTTTTCTCAAAGTCAGCAAAGTAAAGCGAGGTTACTATCAAGCGGAATTTATTCCCATAACCCTGGCCGGAAAAAGTACCGAAAAAAATGAAATAACCGACAAGTTTCTTGCGCTTACCGAACAACAGATCTTGGAGCGTCCTGAACATTACTTGTGGACACATCGCCGTTGGAAACATCGGGATAAGGCGCCTAAATGATAAGCGGTACCATTATTTCGGATGATAAACCAAGGTGGCTACAACTATGCAATGATCACTGGCATAATTCTCACAAACTACCTTGTAATCAAGAACCTCCCAACGATTGGGCATATTGAATAAAATATGATCAAGACTCACCCTCGGATTATCTGCTGGCCAGGTATTTAGATTTGCAGCAGGGATTTTTGGTTTCTGAAAATGTTCGTAAAGGATCCTTAGGGTTTCACTTTCTGCTCCATCATTGAGGTCCCCGACCAATAAAGTAGGTATGTTCGATTGTCCCAAGCTTTTCGCAATAGCCTTGGCTTGCATTAAACGATCGGTGTTAACTTTCAAATGATCTAAATGTGTACCAATAAATTGTATAGTATTGCCATTTTTGGTTTTTACCTTGGTCACTAATGCCGCCCTTGGTTCAGAATTGGGTTGATGGGGTAATTGAACATTTTCAGAGCCAATGAAAGTCAAGTTCGACAATACAGCTTCGCCATATTCCCCATCATCATAATACATGGCTCTAGCAAAAATCGATGCCATTTTTGTACGAATACCAATTTCAGTAGGCAAATCATATTTTTTTGCCCTGTTGGTTTTAAAATCTACTTCCTGTAAAGCGACCAAATCAGGTTTGTAGTAGTTGATTACCCCGGCAATCGTATCCAAATTAAAATCACCCTTGGTGGTGGCTCCATGTAGAATATTAAAGCTCATTATCCTTAAAGTATCTGCCTGTCCGAAACTGTTGAGGACAAAGAAAATAGATATGAGGAGAAGGAGCTTTATTTTCATAATCAAGATTAAGCTGCTATAGGGCTGCTATTTCTTTGATCTCGCCTATTATCCTATCGGCCAACGCATCAGCTTCTGACTGGTTTTTTGCTTCCGTATAGATTCGAATTATAGGCTCTGTATTCGATTTGCGCAAGTGTACCCAGTTTTCAGCAAAATCGATTTTTACCCCATCAATTGTAGAAATTTCCTCATTTTTATACTTGTCTGCCATTGATTTTAATATACCATCAACATTAAGCTCTGGAGTTAGTTGAATTTTCTTTTTACTCATAAAATAGCTAGGATAGCTGTCACGCAATGCTTTAACGGTTCCGCCTTGTTCTGCCATTAGCATTAAGAACAATGCCGTGCCCACCAATGAATCCCGACCGTAATGACTTTCAGGATAGATAATTCCGCCATTACCTTCTCCGCCTATAATGGCCTTGTTTGCCTTCATCTTGGTCACTACATTGACCTCTCCAACAGCAGCGGCCTCATAGGTGCACCCATGTTTTTGAGTTATGTCGCGCAAGGCCCGTGAAGAGGACAGGTTTGATACTGTATTACCTTTGACTTTACCTAAGACATAGTCAGCACAGGCAACTAAGGTATATTCTTCTCCAAACATTTCGCCATCATTACTTATAAAGGCCAAACGATCAACATCAGGATCAACAACGATACCAAAATCAGCCTTCTCCTTAACCACAAGCTCACAAATATCGG
>JABDKZ010000319.1 GCA_013001935.1 Maribacter sp. | reverse complement strand
GTTAGGATTAATATAACACCCTGAATTTGATTGTATTTTCGATTTTTCGTAATTCTTTTATTACATCCTTGTTATATTCCTTATCCAAATCAGAAATAACATAACCCAAATCCATATCAGTCGATAGATATTGCCCAATTATATTCATATCATATTTGGCAAGAACCTCATTGATTTTAGCCATGATGCCCGGAACATTCTTGTGAATATGTAAAAACCGATGCGCATTTATCTGCTTGGGTAATCTGATATTTGGAAAATTAACGGCGTCAACCGTGTTTCCTGAGTTGATGTAATCCATAATTTTATTGGGAACAAAATCCGCAATATTTCGTTGCGCCTCCTCTGTACTACCCCCTAAATGCGGGGTTAAAATTACATTGGGCAACCCTTGCAGCTCTGTAACAAAATGGCCATTGCCTTTTGGTTCTTCGGGATAAACATCAATAGCCGCACCAGCCAATTTACCATTTTTCAAAGCACTGACCAAGGCGTCAATATCAACTACAAAACCACGGGATAGGTTAATTAGCATAGCCCCATGCTTCATTTGATTGATTTCGCGTTCCCCAATAAAATTCTTGTTCGCCTTGTTATCATCAATGTGCAAAGTAACCACATCGGAAACATTCAATAGATCTTCCAAAGTATCACATCTGACGGCGTTACCGAGTGCTAGCCTATCTTCTATATCGTAATAATATACCCGCATTCCGATAGCTTCTGCGAGGACAGACAGTTGTTTTCCTATATTACCATAACCCACTATACCCAAATTCTTACCTCTCACTTCTCTGGAATTGATGGCGGATTTATTCCATTCCCCCCCATGAAGCTCAGTACTCCTGGGAAATACATTTCGCATGAGCATGATAATATGACCTATGGCTAATTCTACCACAGAACGTGTATTGCTATAAGGGGCATTAAAAACAACTACGCCTTTATGTTTGCAATAATCGAGGTCTATTTGTGTGGTACCGATGCAAAAAGCACCTAAAACCAATAATTTGTTCGCTGCATCCAGTACGTTTTGGGTCACTTGGGTCTTTGATCGAATACCCAACACATGCACCCCCTTGATCTTCTCAATTAATTGTTCTTCAGATAAACTGGTTTTCACCAACTCAACCGCAAAACCATCTTCTGAAAGATTGTCAAATGCCACTGGGTGCACATCTTCCAACAGTAATATCTTGATCCGATTCTTTGGATATGAAATATTGCGTGGTAAATCATTGACGAACAAAAATTCATCAAGGTTTGGTGTTACATGGTCTGCATTATCGGCCGCTTTATCACGGTGCACATTCTCAGTATATGCAAAAAACTTATGGGCAATGCCTGCTTCGCGCATTACATAATCACTATAACCATCACCAATAACTTGAACCTCACCATCTAAATCTAGATTTTTAAGACATTCAATTTTTCCATTGTGGGTGGCAAGAACATTATCTGCATCAAAACCAATAATATTTCCTTCTTCATCAAATTCAAAAGTATTGGCATAGACCCGATCTGAAGGAATATTATATTCCTGGACAATGGGGTCGATAAACTCTTTAAAACCACAAGAAATTACATAAATATCATCTGAGAATTTTTCAAAAAATTCTTTGTTAGATGCTATAGATTTGGAAATTTTTTGTCGAAGCTCTTCTACCAATACATCCAAGTCGTTCTTGTGGGCCGTTAAAAGTTTGATACGCCGCTCTAATGACTCGGTAAAAGAAATATCACCGTCAATTCCTAGATTCGTGATTTTCTGGATTTCATCGATTACTTCCTCCCGATTTGATTTTCCCTGCAGCGTCATTTCTGCCAAAACATCCAAAGCCTCGACTCTTGTTAAGGTACTATCAAAATCAAAAACATACTTTCTGCCCACCGCTACCATTATTTTGTAAATTAAACATTCAAAATTAATCATTAAAACCCATATGAAAGTCAAAACTGATTCAGTGCAACGCTATTTGGGTGATTATTGCAGAAATGGTTTTTTTATGTATAAAAAATTATCAATTTCAAAAAGCATGCGCTATTTAAATCAAATTTATAGCAGTCAAAAAATCACTTTTAATTAATTTTATGATTTAATTTCTCAAAATTATCCCATGCGCAAAGTTTTGAAAATACTGAAGTACCTAGTTTTATCTGTCATAGCCATTCTGATAGTCGGTTATGCCGTAATTTATTTTAGTAAAAAAAGTAAGTCCAATAACAATATGGAGCTTTTAGGAGAGGAAGCCCCAACATTGACTTCTACGGGAGTTTCATATAGGGATCTGAATAAGAATGGTCAAATGGACATCTATGAGAATCCGGAGGCCAGTATTGATCAACGGGCTAATGATCTGGTTTCCCAAATGAACCTTGAGGAAAAAGCGGGTTCAATGTATGTAAATATGATAGGAACAACCACAGATGGTGAACCCATGGAAACTCCAGTTCTTTCTACTGATCCAATTACCTTGATGATGTCTATGATGTTGCCGACCAACTCCGAGATGATCGCCAGAAAAAAGATGAATAGTTTTAATATACTCGCTTCTTTGGATGCCGATAAAATGGCAAAATACAATAATCTTATCCAAAAAATGGCCGAACGTACTCGTTTGGGCATCCCCATAACTATCGCTACCGATCCAAGACATGGCACTGAAAGTAACCCAGGGGCGGGACTATATACCCCCGCTTTTTCAAAATGGCCAAGCTCATTCGGCTTAGCTGCCACAAGGGATACTGTTTTGGTCAAGGAATTTGGGGATATCGCCCGACAGGAATACAATGCTGTTGGCATTCGATTGGCCTTGCATCCTATGGCTGATTTGGCCACAGAACCTCGTTGGGGCCGCTCTAATGGAACTTTTGGTGAAGACGCGCATCTTTCGGCAATAATGACAAAAGCTTATGTGTTGGGCTTTCAAGGCGATTCTTTGGATCAGAATAGTGTTGCCTGTATGACCAAACATTTTTCGGGTGGTGGGCCACAGAAAGATGGTGAAGATGCCCATTTTCCCTATGGGAAAGAACAGGTATATCCTGGAAATAATTTTGATTATCATGTGATCCCATTTACGGAAGGGGCTTTTGAAGCCAATACAGCCCAAATTATGCCTTATTATGGTATTCCTGTCGGTCAGACCAGTGAAGAGGTTGCATTCGCTTTCAATAAGGACATTATCCAGGGATTACTTAGGGATTCCCTTAATTTTCAAGGCGTTGTGTGCACCGATTGGAATATTATTTCGAAATCCAGAATGGGAGAGGGTCGTGCTTGGGGTGTAGAACATCTGAGTCCCAAACTTCGAATTAAAAAAACCCTGGACGCTGG
>JABDKZ010000317.1 GCA_013001935.1 Maribacter sp. | reverse complement strand
CATGATAAAGAAGCTAATAGCTATGAGTTGATTGGTGATCCCACTGAAGGCGCATTATCGGTATTGGCAAGGAAAGGAGGTTTACAAGCTAAAGATTTTCAAAAACAAAAGATAGACGATCTTCCTTTTGATTCGCATATAAAGTTACGAGCTACTTTGCTAAAAGAAGAAAATCATAAAGAACTTTTTGTAACAGGTGCTCCCGAAAAATTATTGAAAATATCTACAGCAGTGTTAACTGCCCATGGAGAATCAAAACTTACCCAAAAACAAAAAACTGAAATCCAAGATAAAATATACGAATGGACAAATCAGGCTATGCGTGTAATAGCAATAGCGTATAAGAAACAGCGTTCAAAAAAAATTGACGGTACAACAATTAACAACTTGGTATTTGTAGGGATAGTGGGTATGATCGATCCTCCGAGAACAGATTCAAAAGAGGCTGTTGAAAAATGCAGCCAGGCTGGAATTCGCGTAATCATGGTAACTGGCGACCATGTAAATACAGCCGTGGCAATCGCCAAAGAGAGCAGTATTATTAAAGATGAAGATCAAAGCGGAGTTATGGCCCTGACCGAACAGCAATTGCTGCAATTGGATGAAAGTGAATTTGACGATGCTATCAGGAGTATTTCGGTTTTTGCCCGCCTCACACCTAACATGAAACTAAAAATTGCAGAACGCCTACAAGCTATGGGCCACCTCATCGCAATGACTGGTGATGGTGTTAATGATGCCCCCGCCCTAAAAAAAGCGGATGTTGGCATTTCTATGGGGATTATGGGGACAGACGTTGCCCGGGATAGTTCTGATCTGGTACTCGCCGATGATAACTTTGCCACTATTGTAAATGCAGTGGAACAAGGTAGGATTGTGTTTGCGAATTCCCGACAAACGAGTTTTTTCCTGGTCACTACTAATATCGCGGAGAGCGTTACTCTTATAATTTCTATTCTATTAGGTTTGCCACTTCCTTTGACGGCAACACAAATTCTTTGGCTTAACCTGGTAACCGATGGGGTCACCGATATGGCATTGGCCACGGAAGGCGGACATGGGGAGATCATGAAAACCAAACCCATGCGAAAAGATGAGAATATTTTGAACAGGGAAGTATTGCCATTTTTGTTCATCAATGTTTTCTTGATGGTCGGACTTTCATTAGCTGCCTTTTTCTATTATATGGATGAAACTATAGAAAAGGCCCGTACAGGGTTGTTTATCGTTATGGCTTTTACGCAATTGTTCAATGTATATAACCTTAGGTCTATCAACAAATCAATATTTGCAATTGGCATATTTTCAAATAGGTATATAAATTTTGCTGTGGCTATTTCTATCTTACTGTTGGTATTTGTCACTGAAGTTCCTTTTCTAACTTCTATTTTTCATTTTCAATCGCTCCAGCTCCTTGATTTTATAGTATTGTTTCTCCTTGCCTCTTCGGTTTTATGGGCTGGGGAAATGTATAAGTCCTATCGTAAAAAATATAAATCCTGATTTCAAGGCCCTAATTGCCATTAGCCCCCATCTAAAAAAAATGTATTGAAAGAGAAACTTGAATAAACTAAAAGGCAAAGAGTACCCAGGAAAATTGTCGGAAGGAAATTTAAAAGGGATGCTTCTGAAATGAATCGAGCGATAAGAATTTATTAAATGATAATTATCATATTTAATCAATTTTCCTGACAATACCTTCGTTTCTTCTAAGCGAAATCAAAAATGTGTGAGCGATCGGAATTCCTTTATTATTATCCTTGCATCTACAATTTATTCAATAAATCAAATAAGATATTTTTATGAAAATCACATTCAAGAATCGATGGCTAGTTATCGTTGGGGGTATGTTAATCCAACTGTGTTTAGGTATTATTTATGCTTGGTCTGTATTTACCATTCCTTTGACCAAAGCCTTGGAAGAAGGGGGTAAAGGCTTTACCGCATCGCAATCGGCTTGGGTATTTTCAATAGGTTTGTTCTCTTTTGCTGTGACTATGATTTTTGCTGGACGATTAATGAAACGCAACATATCAACAATTAAGCTGGCAATGTTTGGAGGCCTATTGCTTGGTCTAGGTTATATAATAGCAGGATTCTTTCAAGGTGGATTTATAAGTATGCTTCTTGCAATTGGAGTACTTGGTGGAGCAGGTATTGGATTGGCCTATGCTGTACCTCTAAAAATAGGAATTGCTTGGTATCCAGATAAGGTTGGTTTGGTATCTGGTTTTGCTGTTGCAGGCTTTGGATTTGGTGCCACGTTTTGGATCAAAGCGGCAGGCGCTTGGTTTGGTGGCGGATTATTACAAAATTTTTCAATCTTTAATTTACCTGGATTGGAAAGTACTTTCGTTTTATACGGAATTATTCTATTTGTGCTTATTGTTCTTGGCGCTACTGTTATGAAATCACCACCAGAAGGTTATGTCCCAGAAGGTTGGAATCCTAAAACTGATGCTGTTGACCCAAGTTTCGAATCCATTGACTTACGAGGAAAAGAAATGTTGAGAACCCCACAATTTAGACTGTTGTTC
>JABDKZ010000314.1 GCA_013001935.1 Maribacter sp. | reverse complement strand
AAATATAGGCTATAAAACCAAAGCCTGTTGTAAGGGCCAGGATAATGAATATGATACGGATCCATAAAGCATCAAAACCCAGATAGTGCTCTAGACCAGAACATACACCACCGATATATTTGTGCTCAATGTCCCTGTATAATTTCTTAACTCTCCCTGTAGTTCTCGATGCTGTTGATTTGACTTTTGGCTCGTCGTCAAAAATATCCTCGTCGATCATATAATCTTCGGGTTGACCCATAACTGCTATTACTTCATCAACTTCTTTCAAGGTGATTACTTGACGTTCGTTCTCTAATTTTTCATAGAAAAGTTCTGCAATACGCGCTTCAATATCAGCTTGTATTTCATCGCTACCTGGAGTATTGACGAATGAACGTTTTATTGCTTCTAAATAACGACGCATTTTGTTGTACGCTTCTTCATCCATATGAAAAAGAGTATTTGCGAGATTTATATTTACTGTCTTGTTCATTACTTTTTGTTTTTTTTGTTGGTTACCACATTAGTGGCCATTCTTAATTCGTCCCAAGTGCTGTCTAATTCCTTTAGGAATAATTTGCCGGTTTCGGTCAACGTATAATACTTTCGTGGAGGCCCTGAAGTAGACTCCTCCCAACGATAGTTGAGCAAGCCCGCATTCTTTAACCTTGTTAGTAGAGGATAAATAGTCCCTTCCACTACGAGCATCTTAGCGTCTTTTAGAGTGCTTAGAATTTCAGAAGCATATTTATCCTGTCCATTGAGAATGGAAAGTATGCAGTATTCCAAAACCCCCTTACGCATTTGTGCTTTTGTGTTTTCTACATTCATAATTTCATGATTCTATTAATTTAACTGTTCGCTAATTGCCGAATTTTTTTCGGCATTTTTACTGTCCTGGACTTGTTTCAAATCGTGACATTTGATTAAGATGTTCTGAAACAAATTCAGGACAGTTCTTGATTGATGACTAAACTCCTACCCATATTGCTAGTGGGTTTGATGAATACCCATTTATTTTTTTAATGTAAGCTGATGATTCTGGTCATCTGCCAATTACCATTTTGCTGTGTCCATATGCCTATAAATTTGCTTGGTTTAGAAATCGCATCGGGTTCTTGATTGTTATAAAATTTATGGAGTCCCATTGCCACGGCACCATATCCTTTTATTTCATGAACCTCTAAACTGCCCTCTATCAATTCACGGGTTACCTTACCGCATATATTTTTTTCTATGCTTTCAAGTAATTCTTTTTTTGAGGTCGATAGCCCCCCTTGATCATGATAGAATTCCACATCCTCGGCAATAATTTCAGCTTGGGTCTTCATATCACAAGTATTGTAAGCTGTAAAATAAGTACTATCCATTTTTTTTAAGGTTTGGTACAAGGCTGAATTTGAATCTACTTGGGCCATAGATAGATTCATGGTCAATACCAGCCCTGAAAAAAGCATAATGTTTTTGATCATTTTCATTATTTAATGAATTTAATGGTGATAGGATAGCTAAAAGTCTGCCCTTCACTGGTTCTGATAGTTGCCAAAATGGTATAAACCACATTGACTATAAAAAGCCCAGCTTGTAATAAGCCCGCGATTCCTAATGGGAATATCCAAGATCCAAAGGGCATATCGTCAAAATCAAAGTCTATATTAAAATTGTTATAGCTATTGAGATTATCCAAACCAAAATGGCCGTGGTCTAAAATCTCTGGAATAAATCCAAGAAAGAACGGAATGCTCACAATACCTAGGATGATTGAATACAATAGTATGCTTATTTGAAAGTTCAAAGCTTGCTTACCATTATAATCAACAAACTCATATTCCTTCTTATTGGCGGTCCATAATACCAATGGAATTATGAAATTACCAAAAGGAATAAAGAACTTACTAAAGGTCGACGCATGAATAATTGCGGATAGATTTCTTTCATGTTTTGATAAGGTGTCTGTCATGGCCTATTATTTTCTTATACAAATATATATCTAAAAGAAGGTACTATGCAAGACATAGTACTAACATTTAACATAAAATTAACACTTTAAAGCTCAACAATTTTATCTATTTTTGAAGGAATATATAATGAATATGGGGACTTCCGTTAGAAAAATAAATGCATTCACCTTTTTTAAATTACCATCTGCTTGGTGGTGTGGCATACGCTTAAAATACATTGATAAGCAAAAAGCAATTGTGACGGTGAAGCATAAATGGTTTAACCAGAACCCTTTTAAGTCTATGTTTTGGGCCGTTCAGGGTATGGCTGCCGAGTTCAGTACCGGGACCATGGTCATAGCCCAAATAAAGGAAAGTGGTAAAAACATATCGATGCTGGTTGCCAACAATACAGCGAATTTTTCAAAAAAGGCTACGGGTAGAATTACCTTTACCTGTGAGGACGGTCATTTAATAAAGGATGCTTTGGACAAAACAATTGCCACAGGGGAAGGGCAGACCATTTGGATGAAATCTGTAGGCGTAAATGAAGATGGGGTAGTGGTATCTACCTTTAAATTTGAATGGACGTTGCGACTAAAAGCTTGAGGGCTAAAAGTTGGACGTTTCGTGAGGGGTGTTTAAAGTGAATCAAGAAGATTGTCAATCTGGGGCACGAGGCCTTACAATAGTCTAGGGCGATGGGTTTTGGCCCTGGGTTGTTAGTAACGACCACCTAATAAGACACCGTCATATATGTAACAAATGAATAGTATTGGCAACTAACCATTATAAACTAAGGAGTAATACAATTAACCCACAGGAAATAGTTTATATGACACCTGGTGTTTCACATCCTAAATTTGATTATTATCTTTAGTAGGTTGCCATCCAAATGAACAAAACCATATTTCAAATAGCGAAAATGGACTGCCCTTCTGAAGAGAATTTGATTCGGATGAAATTGAATGGGATCTCCGGGATTAAAAGCATGGACTTTGATATTCCCAATAGGAAGCTTACTGTTTTTCACAGCGGACACATTAAATTAATAGAACAGTCAATACTGGAATTGAATTTAGGGGGAAAAAGACTTAGTACGGAACAGTCCGACCAAACAGAATTTGCTGAAAAGACCAATCAAAAAAAGCTGCTTTGGACTGTCCTAGCGATAAATTTTATTTTTTTCATTATCGAAATCACAACAGGACTGATTTCAAAATCTATGGGATTGGTCGCAGATAGTTTGGATATGCTTGCAGATTCATTTGTTTATGGATTAAGTCTATTTGCAGTTGGTGGTACATTGTATCGAAAGAAGAGAATAGCAAAGTTTGCTGGTTATTTTCAGATAGGGTTGGCTCTAATAGGGTTCGTTGAGGTTTTAAGACGTTTTTTCGGGCTGGAAAGATTGCCTGATTTTACCACAATGATTGTGGTTTCCATTTTCGCATTAATTGCCAACGGTATATGCCTGTATCTGCTTCAGAAATCCAAAAGTAAAGAAGAAGCGCATATGAAAGCCAGTATGATTTTCACTTCAAATGATGTAATCATTAACTTGGGGGTCATATTGGCTGGAATTTTGGTCTATTGGTTGAACTCCAATAAACCTGACTTGATTATAGGAACAATCGTATTCATTTTGGTAATTCAAGGAGCAAGGAGAATATTAAAATTAGGAACTTAAAAAACAAAACAATGAGTAGCACAAATCATGAAATAGATTATGAGATTTTTGGGGAAGAAATGCAGTACGTTGAAATAGAACTAGATCCACAGGAAGCCGTAGTAGCCGAAGCTGGCAGTTTCATGATGATGGATTCCAATATAAAAATGGATACTATTTTCGGGGATGGATCCAATCAGGACAATAGCGTACTGGGTAAAATATTTTCTGCGGGCAAACGTGTTCTTACTGGGGAAAGCCTTTTTATGACCGCTTTTCTAAATACGGGCCAGGGAAAAAAAAGAGTAAGTTTTGCATCACCATATCCTGGAAAGATATTGCCCATAGATCTTTCTGAAAAAGAAGGCAAATTCATTTGCCAGAAAGACGCATTCCTATGTGCTGCCAAAGGAGTTTCGGTGGGTATTGAATTCTCGAAACGCTTAGGTAGGGGTCTTTTTGGAGGCGAAGGTTTTATCATGCAAAAATTGGAAGGTGATGGCATGGCCTTTGTACATGCAGGAGGTACTTTGGCGAAAAAAGTCCTTGGCCCGGGCGAAGTACTTAAAGTGGATACTGGTTGTATTGTAGGTTTCACCAAAGATGTTGATTATGATATTGAATTCGTAGGTGGCATTAAAAATACCGTTTTTGGTGGTGAAGGTTTATTCTTTGCAACACTCCGAGGCCCAGGTACAGTTTATATACAATCCTTACCATTCAGTAGATTGGCCGGAAGGGTACTGGCATCGATCCCCAGGGGAGGCAAGGATAAGGGCGAAGGTAGCATCTTAGGTACTTTGGGTGACATAGTGGGTGGCGATAATCGGTTTTAAAATTTAAATAGGGAAATCTATTGAAAAAGGGCAACGTAAAAAATATAAAGACCGAGGTATTATCTGATCATTGGTATACGCTCAATAAAATAACCTTTGAATACCAAAAGGAAGATGGCTCATGGGAGACCCAAATACGAGAGGCCTACGATCGTGGCAATGGGGCTGCCATTTTGCTCTATAATACCAAGAAAGGTAAAGTCATACTCACCAAACAATTTAGAATGCCAACATATGTGAATGGCAATGCGAACGGAATGATGATTGAAGTTTGCGCTGGTCTATTGGATGGTAATAACCCTGAGGATTGTATTAAAAAGGAAATAGAGGAAGAAACAGGATACCAGGTTGAAAACGTACAAAAAGTATTTGAATCGTATATGTCACCTGGCTCAGTTACTGAGATACTGCACTTTTTTATTGGGGAATATTCGGATGATATGAAAATAGGCGAGGGTGGTGGTGCCGAGGATGAGAGTGAGAATATCGAAGTATTGGAAATTGACTTTAATGAAGCTCTAGAATTGATCCAGTCGGGAACAATCAGAGATGCCAAGACCATTATGCTACTGCAATATGCCCAAATTAATAATGTATTGGTTTAGTTGAAGATTCTAATACGTATCTCGAATACGCTCAAAAATGCCTTGCATACGTTTTTTTATTTCCGACGAACTTTCCATAAAATGATTGTTCATAAAGCTGAAAATCAAGGTTTTACCAGATTTAGTGATTAGGTATCCGCTAAGATTGTGATTGTTGCCCAAACTCCCAGTCTTGGCGTAAATATAGGGATTTGGATCTCCTGGGTACCAGTCTTCCAAGGTACCTGACTGTCCACCTTCCGGGAAAAATAGAAATAATCTCTCTTTAGGAATATTGCTATATAATGTATTCAGTACCTGTACTATTGATTCCGGTGTGAATAGGTTATACCGGGATAATCCCGAGCCATCTACCCATCTTGGAGGTTGTTTTAAATTAGACAGGTACTTATCAAGTACATATTCCCTGGCCGCGGAACTATTCAAAGTATCTGAAAGCGTAGCGGAAGCGACAATCAAAAGCTGTTCCGCTAAGAAATTATCACTTTCTTGCATCATTCGTTTAATGATGGAATCAGAGGCCATTCCATATAAAGTTTGACGTTCACCCTTAGGAAAGGCTTTGGCGATATGAATGTTCTTTTTGAGTACCTTTTCCAAAATGTGTTTGGTCATGTTGGAATCAATACTAAATGGAATTTCAAGGGTATCTTTTTTCGTGGGGTCGAAATAGAATAC
>JABDKZ010000280.1 GCA_013001935.1 Maribacter sp. | reverse complement strand
ATTTTAAAAGTATCTAGGCCCAATGAGGATGAAGCCTACCTTGACTTTCAACAAAAACTACTGCAACATATTGAAGCCAAGCAAACTGATATTATTGCTCCCAAAGTCATCTTAGACGTTAATGGCGCTGCTATTGCTGAATATGTTGATGATCAAGGGAATTCGCGCAAAGTAAGGCTACTTAGTTGGGTTTCCGGTAGAATATGGAGCTCGGTCAATCCCCAATTAAAAAGTTTACGAACTAGTTTGGGGGAACAATGCGGAAAATTAACCGCTGCATTACAGGGTTTTGATCATCCTAAGGCCAGTCGTGATTTTGAATGGGATGTTGCTTATTCGTTATGGACCAAAAATCACTTGGATTTATTTGAAGGTGATAACAAAGAAGTCATCGCATACTTTCAAAATAGCTTCGAAGCAACATATAAAGCCTATAGTGAACTTAGAAAATCGGTAGTTCATAATGATGCCAATGATAATAATGTCATCGTTTCCAATGAATTGGTCAATCCCGTGGTGAAAGCAGCCATAGATTATGGCGATGCGATACATACCCAAATCATCAATGATCTGGCCATTGCCTGTGCTTATGCCATCATGCATCACAACGACAGCTTACAGGCTGTATTGCCAATAGTTCGTGGGTATCATACTACTTTTCCCCTACTGGAATCAGAACTGCCGCATTTATATAACGCCATTGCCATGCGGTTAATTATTACGGTTACTAAATCGGCCTTGAACAAGGTCAGGGAGCCTGATAATGAATATTTGCTCATCAGTGAGCAACCGGCTTGGGAAGTCCTAAAAAAGTGGCGAAAAATAAGTCCTGATTTTGCGCATTTTAGTTTCCGGGAAGCTTGTGGTTTTGAGTCCCATCCCAATTATGAAAAATTTAAAGCCTGGGCATCGATCAATAGCTTTACAACACAAATGTTATTTCCTACAAGAGTTACAGATGGTGAATTACCCTTGGATCTTAGTGTCTCGAGCCCTTGGATTGGGCATCATAGTGAATTCAATGACTTGGACCTTTTTCAATTTAAGATCAACAAACTTCAAAAAAAGCACCCAACAAAATTAATAGCTGGCGGTTATTTGGAACCAAGACCGTTATATACCTCAACAGCCTATGATAAAATTGGCAATAGCGGTAGGGAAAAGAGAACCATACATTTAGGCATAGATTATTGGCTACCCGCCCAAACGCCGGTTCACACCCTGTTCGATGGTGAGGTAGTGATTGCGATCAATGATGCCGGAGATAAGGAGTATGGCGGATTAGTAGTTCTAAAGCACAATGAAGACGCTTTGGAATTCTTTACTTTATACGGGCATTTATCAGTTGCCAGTGCCACAAAACATAGCATTGGCGATAAATTAAAAGCCGGTGACGCTATAGGGAATTTGGGCAATTATCCTGAAAATGGCAATTGGGCGCCTCACCTTCATTTTCAGGTAATGCTTTCTATGTTAGATTATAAAACAGATTTTCCAGGAGTAACCTATTTTAAACAAATGGAGGTTTGGAAAAGTATTTGCCCCAATCCAAATATGCTATTTAAATCGGAAGTAATTGATTCTTTTGCTACCATTGCCAATGAAGACCTTATTGCCTATCGAAAAAAACACTTGGGCAAAAGTCTGAGCTTACAATATAAAGTGCCAATAAAAATGGTTCGTGGCAATGGCCAGTATCTGCTGGATCAATTTGGTCGTAGTTATTTGGACACCGTTAACAATGTTGCCCATGTAGGTCACGAACACAAAAGGGTAGTAAAAGCTGGCCAAAAGCAAATGGCGATGATAAATACAAACTCGCGTTATCTGCATGGGAATATCAACGCCTTGGCGAAAGAACTATTAGAAACCCTTCCTGAAGAATTGAGTGTGTTGCATTTTGTTAATTCAGGTAGTGAGGCTAATGAATTGGCCATACGAATGGTAAAGGCCGCGACCGGTGAACGTGATATTATCGCATCTGAGGTCGGATATCATGGAAATTCAAACATGTGTATTGCTATTAGTTCTTATAAATTTGATGGTAAAGGTGGAAAGGGAGCTCCCGAACACACGCATATATTTCCTTTACCAGATTCATATAGAGGGAAATACAGAGGAAAAAACACTGGTCCAAAGTATGCCGAAGAAGTGCGAATACAAATTGAGAAAATCCATCAAAAAGGCCGTGGGGTGGGTGCCTTCATCATAGAACCCATAATTAGTTGTGGCGGGCAAATTGAACTTCCTGAAGGATTTTTAACACTAGCATATCAGTACATTAGAAAAGCAGGTGGTTTATGCATTTCCGACGAGGTACAAGTAGGCTGTGGCAGAATGGGTAAAACTTTCTGGGGTTTTCAATTGCATCAAGTGGTGCCCGATATTGTTACAATCGGTAAACCCTTGGGTAATGGACATCCTTTGGCAGCCGTTGCCTGTACCCAAAAGGTGGCCGAAGCGTTTGCCAACGGAATGGAGTATTTCAATACCTTTGGTGGCAATCCTGTTTCATGTGCCATAGGCACGGAGGTTTTACGTGTTGTAAAGCAAGAAAACCTTCAAGAAAATGCGTTTGAAGTAGGTGAATTCTTAAAATCGGAATTGCATCAACTTGCTAATGAATTTCCCATTATTGGGGATGTTCGAGGTCAAGGACTGTTCTTGGGTATAGAGTTGGTAGATAAACATTTGAATCCACTTGATGCACAAACAGATTATTTGGCCAACCGAATGAAGGATCACGGAATTCTAATGAGTATTGATGGTCCTGACCACAACGTCTTAAAAATAAAACCGCCTTTGGTTTTCACCATAGCTAATGCCAAAGCGTTGGTTTTTTACCTAAAGAAGATTCTTCATGAAGATTTCATGACATCTTATACCTAAGCTACCATATGAAAAAAATACTTTTTGTGCTCATAGGTTCATTGCTCTTATTCAATTGCAAGGAACCATCCCTACCCCTGATTGCGAAACAGGAAAATCACTATAACCATCAAATTTTCGAAGAGAATAAGTTACCTCCAAGAGCCACTTATTTTAGTTTTGAGACCGCTGAAATATCAAATAAAGAGGAATCAAAACGTTTTATAAACCTTAATGGGGAGTGGAAATTCAATTTCGTAAAAGATCCAAAAGATCGACCAAAGACTTTTCATAATACCCATTTTGATGATTCTGATTGGGAAACAATCCCAGTGCCTGCAAATTGGGAGGTTGAAGGTTATGATTATCCTATATATTTGGATGAACGCTATCCTTTTGATACAGAATGGCCACACGCACCAGAAGATTACAATCCTGTCGGAACTTATCGCAAGACCATACAATTGAGCGAAGCATTTCTTTCGGAAGATGTGATTATTCATTTTGCTGGGGCCAAATCAGCCATGTACCTTTATATTAATGGCAGGTATGTAGGGTATTCCCAGGGAAGTAAAACACCGGCAGAATTCAATATCTCTCCATACGTGAAAGAGGGCAATAATGTTTTTGCCATACAGATGTTTCGTTGGAGTGATGCCAGCTATCTTGAAAGTCAGGATTTTTTACGCATGAGCGGTATTGAGCGAGATGTCTATTTATACTCCCAACCAAAAGTTTATATTTCGGACTATCATG
>JABDKZ010000276.1 GCA_013001935.1 Maribacter sp. | reverse complement strand
ATTAACAACTTTGACTTTTTTCTTGCTTCTTCCCCTATTTGGATTTTATAAGCATAAGAATCGTTTGGCGATCTTAGGATTTGTATTATTCCTAGGGTTTATGGTTTCAGCCCATTTTAATTCAGGTTTTACAGCGGAACATGCGAAACCCACTAGCCTCCTCTATGTATTGGATGCTGATACCAATAGCGCGCAATGGGCCACCTATGAACATGAATTGGCCGATTGGACTGCGCAATATATTGGGGACAATAAAAAAATACCGGAAAAACTAGCGGATAAGACCATAAGCAGCAAATATGCGTCCGGTTTCACCTATGTTTCTGAGGCGCCTTTAAAGCAAATTTCCCCACCCCGCATTGAGATTACAAAGGATACTATCGTTGGCAAGGAACGCTTGCTTGAAATATGCATTACACCGCAAAGGGATGTAAACCGTTTGGAAGTATTTACGAATCAAATAGGGTTAAATAAGGCCATCGTAAACAATATTGAATTAAGTGATCATTATTTGGCCCATCGAAGAAATGGAAAGTTGATTACGCATTATATCAGTAATAATGAATATACTGAACTTCAACTTGCCTTTGCTAAGGGGAACAAACTTGAATTAACCCTATATGAAGCCTCGAATGACCTGTTACACAATTCAAAATTCACAGTTCCCGAACGACCTGAGGATAATATTCCAATGCCTTTTGTGCTCAATGATGCCATACTGTTAACCAAAACCTTAACATTTGAATAGGACAGTTGCAATTATGGGATGTGGTTGGTTGGGGTTGCCTTTAGCTAAGGCACTATTGAAAGATGGGTTCATGGTTCGTGGCACTACCACCTCAGAATCCAAGCTAGAGATGCTCCAAAATGAAGGAATTGTCCCTTTTCTAATATCACTTTCCGAGGAAAAGATTGATGGTGATATTTCCAGTTTTCTCATAAATACCGAAGTCCTTGTCATTAATGTTCCTCCAAAATTAAGGAACGGAAACAAGGGCAACTATGTCAAAAAAATACAGTTGCTACTTGAGTCAGTTAAAGTTGCTAAAACCAAAAAAGTAATTTTTGTTAGCAGCACTTCGGTTTACGGGAATATTGAAGGGGAAGTTACAGAAGAAACTATCCCACAACCTAGTACTGAATCAGGAAAGCAATTATTGGCAGCTGAAAATTTATTTGCAGATACCCCCGAATTACGAACAACTATTATTCGTTTTGGAGGATTGATTGGCCGCGATAGACATCCCGTTGCCATTTTATCAGGCAGAAAAGGACTTACCAATGGTAATACGGTCATTAATCTTATACATCTTGAAGATTGTATTGGTATCATAAAGGCTACAATAGGCAATGAATGGTGGGGTGAACTTTTCAATGGTGTATATCCCTTTCATCCGACAAAAAAGGAATACTACACCAATGAGGCCCTTAAAAGAGGACTTGTTATACCCGAATATTCAAGTTCTGGCATTCCTTCCGGCAAAAAAATAGAATCACGTAGGCTAATACATGTTAAAAAATTCCGTTTTAACACTCCGTTTTAAGGTTCATTCACAACTCTCCAAAGCATTTTCACAACAAAACAGTTCATTTTATGTTAATTATATCCCTGATTTTAAACACTTTATCGATGAAATGCATAACTTTAAGGTAACCTAAAATTCGATTGCCATGGAAAATTCAACATTAAAAAAGAAGATTGCAATGGAAATTGAAAATTTAATTTCCGAAAGTTGTGCCAACCAGCAAACGACCAACAAATTCAAGACCCTTCATGTAGCATTATTGAAAAAATACTACAATGCAGCAGATGTTTCCATTGACTACCATAGAAGAAGAGTTGAAATGGACATTGTATTGGATGATGATCTGTATGATCCGCAAAAAGTGAATACCTATATTCCTACCTTACATGCCAATCTATTTTTTAAAAATCTGAAAGACTTTTTAAAATCATGTATCGAAATGGATGCTAAGAGTTTAGGATTTTATGCGGGGCTTTTACGCACATTTACTAAAAAGGATGTTACCTTGACCATTGCATAAAGGGCAAAACCAGTACAAACAAAAAAGAGGTGCCTAACTAGCACCTCTTTTTTATTTCTTTTTTAAGGGTTTCGTTAACAGCTTAATAACAATAAATTTAATAGTTTAGCGCACCAAAAAATAACAAAACTAAAGTAACATGAGAAAGTTTGCATTTGTAGCACTATTTATCACAAGTTTTATAGTTAATGCCCAGTCTAATGGGGAATTACAGAAGCATTATGAAGCCTTTTATAAAGAAATGAGAATGCAGTCAGATGTAATCGGTATGATCAATGCCCTAACCCATCTGAATATACTATCACCGTCCCAATCAAGAAAAGATACTTTGGCCTATATCTATGTAAATAACAATCAACATATGCAGGCCCTTAATACTATAGGTATTGACAAAAATGAGGCGGACTCAGATTTGGCGGTTCAGGTCAAGGCGATTTCCTTAAAGGCTATAAATCAACCCAAAAGGGCCCTGGAGCAATTTGAGATATTGAACATGAGAAACCCGAATGCTTATATAGCTTATGAAATTGCCGACTTAAAAATACAAACAGGAGACAATGCTGGGGCAATCACCAATATAGAATATGGTATCGCCAATGCCCAGAATGATATGAAGTATGCTTTTTATGAAAGACAACAACCCTATGAAGCTTCTTTGAAAGCAGCCTTTTTTCACCTAAAGGCCCTTGCCGTATACAACCAGGATAAGGAAAAAATAGATGAGGCTATTGCCCTAATCGATGAGGCTTTGAAAATTGACCCGAATTTTAATCTTGCAAGCTTAAGCAAGCAAGCTTTGGAATCTAGAAAAACACCAGCGACTGAGCAAAAGGAATAATCTTACCCTTTTAATTCATTTCGGTTTCTCTACTTTGGGTTACAAACTGCATTAATCCACTTACTACGTTAGAGGCATTTTTCTTAACGGCCCTGTTCAATAGTAAATAGGACATTATTTTAATGAAAATTGATTTCGTTTCCCAATACATTTCCAATCTCAAATTACATTGGGTAGCTGTACCAGGCGTAATGATATAGAATTGGTAAAATTCTTTAATAAAAGGTGCATCTGGGGTTAATTCCCCGTGCACAAATTTACCGGGTTCTGAATTCATGGTCACAGTCACGAAATTCAATTGTTTCCCATTGATCACACAGACATGCTCAGTTCCCAATCGGTTAACTTCATTGGTATTGTACTCAAATTTATCTACACCTTTCACCCAATGATGACGATACGT
>JABDKZ010000167.1 GCA_013001935.1 Maribacter sp. | reverse complement strand
ATGATTATTCTCAATACAAACCTCATTTACTTGAATCATTGACCAACTCCTTGTTTTTTTAACTCAAACTAGATTTACTGCGTTTCGAAAAGGAATGTTAAAGTTCTGATTATCGGTAACAATGTTATTGATTTATCGTCCTTTATTACATAACAATGAAGTTATTCCGGTAAGTGCATAACGAATAAAAATATGTGACAAATTCAAAATTAATTGGCAAGACTGGTTAAGATGATGGTTGGTTGGTCCTAACCAAGACATTGTCAATTAAGAAACCCTGACGAACTTCGTCAGGGTTTAATTTTTTTTAACCTCATTATGTTACCATCTGATAATGACACTACCCCAAGTAAATCCACTTCCAAAGGCTGCCAGTACCACCAAATCACCTTCCTTGATCTTTTCCTGTTCCCAGGCTTCCGTCAATGCTATAGGTATTGAAGCGGCCGTGGTGTTACCATATTTCATGATGTTATTGTAAATCTTATCATCATCCAATCCAAATTTACGCTGAATGAACTGTGAAATTCTCAAATTGGCCTGGTGCGGTATAAGCAAATCAATATCTTCTTTTGCCAACTTATTGGCCATTAACCCTTCCATAATTACTTCACTAAACCGAACAACAGCATTTTTAAATACAAATTGTCCGTTCATATAGGGGTAATACGAGACATCATTGGGGTCGTTCTCCTTGATAATATCAGTTACCCATCTCGTACCCATACCAGGAGCTATCAATGAGAGTTCCTCGGCATGTTGTCCTTCAGAATGCAGATGGGATGACAATATACCTTTACTTGCATCTTCTTCCCGACTTAAAACAGCTGCACCTGCGCCATCCCCAAAAATTACGGTCACCCCCCTACCTCGGGTGGTAAAATCGAGACCGGTGGAATGTACTTCAGAACCAATTACAAGCACATTTTTATACATGCCTGTTTTAATGAATTGATCTGCCACTGAAATACCGTAGACAAATCCAGAACATTGGTTTCTAACATCCAAGGCTCCCACTGTTTTTATATCCAGTTCCCGTTGTACCAAAACCCCTGGCCCCGGAAAATAATAATCTGGACTTAGGGTTGCAAAAACAATAAAATCGATATCATCTTTGGCAATACCTGCTCTTTCTATGGCTATTTTGGCAGCCTTGACTCCCATGGTCATCGTCGTATCCTCACCTTTAATAACATGACGGCGTTCTTTTATCCCGGTTCGTTCCTGTATCCATTCATCATTGGTATCCATTACTTTGGATAAGTCGTCATTGGTTACCACGTTTTCCGGTACAAAATACCCGAGACCTGCTATTTTCGAATTGTACATTTCAAAATCTGTTTAATCTTTGCAAATAAACTTTACCATAATATTATTTGCAATGTAGTGATTGCTTCGGTTAAAATCACAAAGCAAGTGATACTAAAATAAAGAAAGTTTGTATAAAACGATTATCCAATGTATTTCCTAAAACTATTTACCTTGACCTTAGCTTGAAGATCATGCAATAAGTTAAAAAGACCGAAGAAGGTACGATTCATGTATAGAAAATGCTTGGAACCTCTATTGCCATTCATCTTACGTATTTGTGGATCTGTAGAATATCGTTGACTCAAATTTGCAATTTTCAACCAAAACCCTTCGGCACCAAAATCAAATACTTCCTCATTGAAAGGCGATGTAAAAAGCGTCAACATTTCTCTGAAAAGCTCCTTGAAAAACTTGAGTTCTTTAGGAGAATCGGTTGGCGTCAAGATTTCCAACTCGTATAATTTTTGAGTAAAAATAGCATCATTGGAAATATTCTCTTTCTTGGATAGTTCAAAATAAGGAACATAGAATTCATCGGGAACCTCCTTTATACAACCAAAATCTATTGCAATAAGCGTTTCCCTATCACTAATCAGGAAATTCCCTGGATGGGGATCGGCGTGCACTTTTCGCAAACCATGTATTTGAAACATATAAAAATCCCACAGTATCTGGCCCAATTTATTTCCTAAGTCAGATTTAAAATCGGTTTTGGCGAATTCACTTAAATGCTTTCCATGCATCCAATCCATGGTAATAATTCGTTCACTGGATAAATGTTCGTAGTATTTGGGGAATTCCAAATTGGGGATACGCTCACATTTAGAACTAATTTCTTTGCTCTGTTGCAGTTCAAGTATGTAGTTGGTCTCCTCTACCAATTTATGTTCTACCTCCTTAAAATATTTATCAGAGTCTTTCCCTTGAAGATTAAACATGCGAATGGCAATGGGTTTTACCAAAGCAAGATCACTGCCAATACTCTCTGCCACTCCTGGGTATTGAATTTTTACAGCCAATTCCTTACCATTTTTGGTAGCTTTATGTACTTGTCCTATACTTGCTGCATTGATAGAGTCACGTTCAAAAGTGTCAAAAAGTTCTTCAGGATATTTATCCAAATACTTTTTAAAGGTTTTACGAACCAAGGGTGCCGAAAGTGGGGGAACCGAAAATTGCGACAACGAAAATTTTTCCACATAAGCATTCGGAAGCAGATTTTTCTCCATGCTCAACATTTGGGCAACTTTCAAAGCACTTCCTTTCAAACTCTTTAAACCATCGTAGATATCCCCTGCATTATCCTCATTCAACTCATCCCTTGAATGTTCAGGGTTCACCAGTTTCTTGCCATAATACTTGGCATAGTTGCCGCCTATTTTAACTCCAGTACGTACCATCTGGCTAGCCCGTTCAATCTTACTCGTTGGTATACTATCTAGTGTTTTCAATAGCCCTTGTTCTTTTGTTACTTATTAAACGAAAGATTCCTTATAAAAAAATTTTCCGAAATCAATTATACGCTCTAAAGGAGTGTTGTCAAAAACGTCGAAAATTGTATTTACAGACTTTTCTATGGCCATGTCGGTCTTCTCAAATCCAGCGGATTCGTCATTTATCCAAAATTTCAAAAGAAATAAAAATTGCAACCAGGCCCCTTCGGAAAATACGTTTGGATTATGTTGCAATACTTTTAAGGCTTTTCCATTATTGCTTGCATCAATCAAATCTTTCGCCAAATTTTTAAAATGGCGACGGAGCCCCTTTAATTGTTCCAAATTGCGCAAAGGATTTCTTTCATGGCTTAAAGCAAATAGCACATAGCTGCGATTAAGGGTTAACATTTCAAAAAAAGTATAAAAGAAAGTCAGCATTTTCTCCTTATTTGAAAAATTATCAAACTCCTTGTTTTCCAGCAATAAGTTGTGGGTATTTACAAAAAACTTATTCCATATTTCCTTTTGTAAAGTTTCCAAGGAACCAAATATTTCATAAAATTCTGCTTCTGATATCGAATTCAATTTGCAGAACTTATAGACGGATTTTGGATAGGTCTCATTTTCCAAAACATGTTCCATAAACATTTTGAATAACAAATCTTCTGTAACTTTCTTAGCTTTTGTCTTTGCCGTCATGAGGCTCGCTTATAGTTTAAAAACTGCAATCATATCTTCGCCACTTAGGGGATGGAATCTCGTATTGTTAGCAAAGTTATGTTAGCAAAAACGCGCTTTCTTTCGAAAGCACGTTTTCTAACAACCTAACCACTAAATTAGCAGTAATGGGAACATTCTTCCTTTTTCATAGCAAATTATTTCCCAACAGCACAAATATACTAATTGTTTAATGTTTTTATCTTTTTATTAAACAAAAAGTTTTGTTAAAGTTTCAAAAGCTTTTCATGCCTTAAAACTATGTCAGTTTGTCATTGAATAGCAGTGTGGTATTTTTTTTGACAAGCAAGTTCTATAATTCATAAAAATCAGATAAAATGGCTACAGGCAAAATCAATGTATCAGTAGATAATATTTTTCCACTAATTAAAAAGTTTCTTTACAGTGACCATGAAATTTTTCTTCGTGAACTTATTTCAAATGCGACCGATGCAACCTTAAAACTCAAACACCTTACCTCAATTGGGGAGGCCAAGGTAGAATATGGTAATCCCATAATTGAAGTTAAGGCCGACAAAGAAGGCAAAAAACTTCATATCATTGACCAAGGAATTGGTATGACAGAAGATGAAGTCAAAAAATACATCAATGAAGTGGCTTTTTCAGGAGCTGAAGAGTTTTTGGACAAATACAAGGATGCCGAAAAAGATGCTGGGATTATTGGGCATTTTGGGCTAGGTTTCTATTCATCGTTCATGGTAGCGAACAAGGTCGAGATCATCACCAAAAGTTATAAGGATGAGCCTGCTGTTCATTGGACTTGCGATGGCACTCCAAAATTTAGTATCAAAAAGTCCAAAAAAGCTGACAGGGGCACAGAAATTATACTACATATCGCAGATGATGATACAGAATTTCTAGAAGACAACCGCATCAGCGAATTATTGCGTAAATACAACAAGTTTATGCCGATACCTATCAAATTCGGCACTAAAACCGAAACACTTCCAAAACCAGAAGGGGCTAAAGAAGAAGATCCTGCACCAACCCAAGAGGTTGATAATATCATTAACAATCCAAACCCCGCATGGACGAAACAGCCTTCAGAGCTTGAAGACGCGGATTATAAGAGTTTTTATAGGGAACTATACCCTATGCAATTTGAAGAGCCTTTGTTCAATATTCATTTAAATGTAGATTATCCTTTTAACCTTACGGGGATTCTTTACTTCCCTAAATTGAGTAATGACCTTAACATTCAAAAAGATAGAATTCAACTTTTTCAAAATCAAGTTTTTGTAACTGATAATGTGGAAGGTATTGTTCCTGAATTCTTGACCATGTTAAGAGGTGTAATCGACTCACCCGATATACCGCTGAATGTTTCGCGTTCCTATTTACAGGCTGATGGTGCAGTTAAGAAAATATCATCATACATAACCCGAAAGGTTGCAGACAAATTAAACTCTTTATTCAAAAACAATAGGGAAGAATTTGAAGCTAAGTGGAATGACATTAAGATCGTAATTGAATACGGTATGCTTTCCGAAGAGAAGTTTTTTGAAAAAGCTGACAAATTTGCACTTTACCCCACGGTTGATGGCAAATTCTACACTTTTGAAGAATTACAGGAAAATCTAAAAGAAAACCAAACTGATAAAGACGATAAATTAGTTGTACTGTATGCCTCTGATAAAGAAGCTCAGCACAGTTATATTGAAGCGGCTAAAGCCAAAGGCTATGAGGTTTTATTGATGGATTCCCCTATCATTGCGCACCTTATGCAAAAACTTGAGACATCAAAAGAAAATCTTTCTTTTACACGTGTTGATGCCGACCATTTAGACAATCTCATTAAAAAAGAGGATACTCAGATCTCTAAATTGTCCGATGAAGAAAAAGATCGTCTTAAAACTGGCTTAGAAGCGGTTATAACAGACAAAGGGTATACCATTCAGTTGGAAGCAATGGATAGTAAGGCCTCGCCCTTCATTATTACCGAGCCTGAATTCATGCGCAGAATGAAAGAGATGCAACAGACCGGTGGCGGTGGCGGCGGAATGTTCGGAATGGGTGGCATGCCAGAGATGTATAATCTTATAGTAAATACGAATCATGAACTGGTTGGTGCAATTTTGAATACCAAAACCGCTAAAAAACGTGAACGCTTAATTAATCAATCCTTGGATTTGGCACGATTGTCCAAAGGGCTTTTAAAAGGTGAAGAACTTACGAACTTTATTAAGCGTAGTTATGAAATGGTAAAATAGTTTGTCTAAATTTGGCATAACTATCGTCTCATGATCAAACATTTCATATTTGGTTTGTTATTTCTTGTCGGAAGTATTGCTTTTGGTCAAGATGTAAACTTAAATGTAGAAGTTGATGGAATTTCCTCAGATGATGGAAAAATTCTTTTTACCGTGTTTTCTAGTAAAGATGGTTTTCCAAATAATCCTGAGAAAGCGGTAAAAAGT
>JABDKZ010000243.1 GCA_013001935.1 Maribacter sp. | reverse complement strand
CACGGCAAAGAAAACAACTTCCTTATCCGGATTTTCCTTTGCAATAGAAACTGCTTCAATAGGGGAGTACAAAATCCTTAAATCACCTCCGCTGGCTTTTGCTTCCAATAGACTTTTTTTACTTCCCGGTACGCGAATCATATCCCCATAGGAACAAAGGATTACATCATTTTCCAGCAACTCGATCGCCTTATCTATTAAGTTGAGTGGTGTTACACATACCGGACAACCTGGGCCATGGATCATTCGTACTGTCTCGGGCAATAATTCCAAAATACCATTTTTGACTAGGCTATGGGTCTGCCCTCCACATATTTCCATAATATTCCAATTTTTTGTGGCAATTTTATGGATTTCATCAAGATATCTTTTAGTGGATTCAAAATTTCGATATTCACTCAAATACTTCATTTTTCAATTCTTTATGTGCATGTAATACATGATTTGTCCTAAAGGAATATTCTCATCATTCGGCGATAACTCCTTATGAAAATACAAATTTATTTCCGAGGGGAGCACTTCACAAATCATATCGACCAAGGTAGTGTTTTGAAATACACCACCACTCAAGGCAATATGTTCAAATTTCCCATTTTTTGCCACCTCCAAAATTAGATTCGCTAAAGTAAATAAGAAGTTGGTAATAATGTCTTCTCTTGATTCACCCAATGCTATATCAGTGAATATATTTTTGATTAACTCTTTAGGGGAAATAGTATTTTTAGTAGGGTTTAGGTAACTTTTACAGGATTTTAAATCGTAGTCCAAGACCAGGTTTTCCATTAAAATTGCGGCTTCGCCTTCATAGGTGTTGATATCACAGATGTTCAACAAAGAGGCAACTGCATCAAAAAGTCTTCCGACAGAAGCTGTTTTTAATTTGTTCTGCCTTTTGAGCGATTCATAGATGGTCAACTCCTTTTCGGTGAATTTTTCAGCAATTGAGGAATGGAGTGGGGCATCTGCCAAGGCCAGTAGAGAAAGTCTGGGTTCTTTGGCCATTTTGTCACCGGCCAACCAATCAAAATACTCAAAATGGTAAATGCGTTCCATCTTATTCGAACAATACTCAAAAAATTCACCTCCCCAGATTTGACCATCCTCACCATAACCCGTACCATCCCAGACGACGCCTAGGACTTTTTCTGGTTGATCAAACAAATCGTTTTCACTTAAAATTGCTGCGAAGTGCGCTTTATGATGTTGTATTTTTATTAAACTCAAGTTGTATTTCTCTGCCAATTCCTTTCCATATAAGGTACTTTGATATGCCGGATGGCTATCTACGAGAACAACATTTGGTTTTTGTTCAAAAATCCCTATGAAGCTATCCGCAGTTTTTGTAAAACGTTCATAAACATCATAATTATCAAGATTACCCAAGTATGGACTGATATATAAAAACTCATTTGGATAAAAAGCAACACTACTTTTTAAGTGTGCACCAAGAGCCAATATCTTTTGATTAGAATTTAGTGAAGCTGTGATATAATTAGGGGCGTATCCCCTGGCGCGGCTAAAAATAACTTCTTGATTATACTTAGAACTAAACTTCACCACTGAATCATCCTGTGGATGTAAGATGGATAAGTTGTGTAACACAAAATAATCGGCAACGCCCTTTAATTTTTCCAAAGCCTCCTCATTCCCACTAATTATTGGTGAACCATGTATGTTGCCGCTAGTGGCAACAATAGGGAATTTTAGCTTATTTGATACTAATTGCAAAATCCCGGAATAAGGTAACATGATCCCAAGTTGATTTAGCCCGGGGGCTACCTGATCTATTGCAATATTCCCCGAATAACCCCTAAGGGATACTATGTTAATGGGTCGCTCTGTGGATTGCAATGACCCAATTTGATTATTATTTAACTGAAGTTCAGCGACTACATGTTCTTTGGAAGGAAACAGTACGGCAAATGGTTTGCTTGGGCGATTCTTTTTTATCCTTAGCTTTTTAATCACCTCTTTGTTTTCAGCATTGCAGCATAATAAGAAACCACTCGTGTTTTTGATGCCTATAATCTTACCCTCTTCCAAAAATTGGATGATCTTTTCAATAATCCCGTTTTTCATCAATGGAATTGCTTCCCCTGAATTATCGGTCACATATAAGTGAATACCACATTTAGGGCAAGTATTGGTCTGCGAATGGAATCGTCTATTTTTTACATCAGTATATTCTTCCTCACAATCGTTACACATGGGGAAATCATCGATGCTGGTATGTGACCTTTCAAACGGAAATGTTCGCGTTATGGCCCAACGCGGACCACAGTTCACACAAGTTGTAAAGGGATAAGCATAACGTCTATCATCAGGGTTTTGAATATCATTCTTACAATCATCACAAATTGCAAAATCAGGGGTCAGTGGTACATTGAGTTGACCTCCTTTTTTAGAGGGAATTATTTGAAAATCCTCAAAACTTAAAGTAGCTATTCCTTTTATACTACTTTTCTTTATCCTAGCTACAGGGGGCGGGAAGCTTATTAGTTGTGTATAGAACTCCTTGATTTTAGGCTCTGGACCTGTTATTATAATCAAGACGCCTTCCTCATTATTCGAAACGGTTCCTGTTAGGTTAAAATCTGTAGCCAAAGCATGCACAAAAGGTCTAAATCCTACCCCTTGAACCCGACCTGAAATAGAAATCTTAAAGGTTTTTTGCATTAGGCTTACCGCTTTATACGATCTGTAAAGTTACTATTCTTCTTTGTGAAGTTTTTCAGATAACCGTAAAATCCTATCGATCAGTTTTGGAATGCTAGCCTTAACCTTAGTAGTCAAATCTATGCACATTGGTTTGAGTTCTTCTATTGATACGGTAAACAAATGAATATCGGGAATCTTGTCCATTAGATAAACAGCTTCGATCATATCCTTTAGGCCCACATCATGAACGCTTAAGGCCGAAGGGAAATCCGAGGCAAATTTAGGCCGTAGCAACGAAATGGTTCCGGCTGGTTTTCCATCCATTGTGGCGTCCACAAAAATTATGGTAGGATACACTTCAAAGCAATTCAATAACAAAAAGCCACCGGTGCCACCATCAAGAATGTCTACATATTCGGGCAGTTCCATTTTAAACATTTGTTGAATGGTATGCACGCCAACACCTTCGTCCCCCATTAAATAATTGCCGACCCCCATGACAAGAACACAATTGGACTTATCTTTTTCAAAAAAATAGGAGTCACTGCTAATAGCTATTGGTGTTCTTTCCTTTTTCCCCATTTATAAAATTAAAAAATTGCCTCAAAAGTGTTTTTAAGATTACGCTGTCAAATTTAT
>JABDKZ010000214.1 GCA_013001935.1 Maribacter sp. | reverse complement strand
TTTAGTGGCATGGTTGGGTTTCAGTTAAATGAGTCGTTTTTAATAGGAATGGCATATGACAAGGAAATTACTGAATTGGGTAATGCAACATTCAACAATGGTTCATTTGAAGTCATTCTTCGTTATGATTTCATCAAAACCAAAGGATACCTTAAATCACCTAGGTTCTTTTAAAACCTACTTATTCTCACAGTTTTTAAATTCTTGATTGATAATTTTTTAATAGGCTAACTTAAAAGTTGGGGAAAGGTCTTACTTTTACAGGATGAAGGAAGAAGAAGTAATCCTGGTGAATACCAATGACGAACAAATTGGTACCATGCCCAAAATGGAGGCTCATGAAAAGGCCCAACTACATAGGGCGTTCTCTGTTTTCATTATGAATGACAAAGGCGAGACCATGCTTCAACAAAGAGCTGCACATAAATATCATTCCCCTTTGCTTTGGACCAATACCTGCTGCAGTCATCAGCGGGTAGGAGAATCCAATGTCGAGGCTGGAAAAAGAAGATTAATGGAGGAAATGGGTTTCGTAACCGAGGTTAAAGAGCTATTTTCCTTTATATATAAAGCACCTTTTGATAATGGATTAACTGAGCACGAATTGGATCATGTGATGTTAGGTTCATACAATGATGACCCACAGATAAACCCTGCGGAAGTTGCTGGTTTTAAATGGATGAAACCGGAGGATGTTCGAGCAGACATTGACCTAAATCCCAACAAGTATACTGTTTGGTTTAAAATTATTTTTGAAAAATTCTATGATCATTTAATAGCTAATAAAGAAGATGAAAGTTAAAGTAAGTAGAAAAGCGCATTTTAATGCAGCGCATAGATTGTATCGCCCAGATTGGGAGGATGCAAAAAACAGTGCTGTTTTCGGTAAATGCAATAATCCAAATTTTCATGGCCATAATTATGATTTAGTGGTAAGCGTGAAAGGCGAGATCGATAAGGAGACTGGGTTTGTAATAGATATGAAGGTATTGAAAGACCTCATTAAGGATAAGATCGAAGATGCCCTGGATCACAAAAACTTGAATCTTGAAGTTCCAGAATTTAAGGATTTGAATCCGACGGCAGAAAACATTGCCGTTGTCATTTGGAACAAATTGAGGCCTCACATAGGAGCATCCAACGAATTAGAAGTAGTTCTTTACGAGACGCCAAGGAATTTTGTAACCTATACAGGAGGTTAATACAGCTCAAACTAGCAATTCAGTATAAAAAATAGGAATGAAATTATACCCCTTAAAATTCAAACCAATTTTAAAAGAACGCCTCTGGGGAGGTACCAAACTCAAGGAGGTACTGGGAAAGCCAAGTGAGAATGATATTACTGGTGAAAGCTGGGAATTATCCGGGGTTCAAGGCGATATCTCAATAGTTGCAAATGGACCATTATCTGGTACTTCACTCCAAGAAATCATTGATCAGCGACCTAAGGAATTATTGGGTAAGGGCGTTTTGGATAGATTCGGTAACGAGTTCCCTATTCTAATAAAATTCATAGATGCCAAACAAGACTTGTCTATTCAATTGCATCCTAATGATGCATTGGCAAGAGAACGTCATAATTCTTTTGGTAAGACTGAAATGTGGTATGTAATGGATGCTGATAAAGGCGCTAATCTTATTGTAGGATTCAACAAAAATGTGACCAGGGAAGAATATACCCAAAGTTTAAAGCGTGATACACTACTTGATTTGTTGAATTATGAACCTGTAAAAGAAGGGGATACATTCTTTATAAATACTGGAAAGATCCATGCCATTGGGGCTGGAGTCTTACTTGCTGAGATACAGCAAACTTCCGACGTTACCTATCGCGTTTTTGATTTCAATAGACAGGATAAAAACGGTAATTTGAGGGAATTACATACTGAATTGGCTCTTGATGCCATGGATTTTGATAAAAAGGATGATTTTAAGGTCGCTTATAAACGGCATATGAATACTACGAATACCATGGTTGAAAGCCCTTATTTTAAGACCAATTATATACACCTAACCACAAAAGCAAATCTGGCAAGTGCTAAGAGGGATTCTTTTACCATATATATGTGTGTAGGTGGTACTGCTGAAATCAGTACGGATACTGGCACAGTGATGATACAAAAAGGGGAAACCGCGCTCATTCCAGCAAGTTCAAAAACAATCCATATCGACACGACCGGAGTCAAACTATTGGAGGTTACTGTTTAAAACTAAAAATTTATGGGTTTCCTTGAATGACAGGAAACTAAAAACAGTATTTTTGCACAAAATATTTCAACAATGGCAAGTATAAGAGATTTAAAGAAAGATATTAATTTTGTTTTAGGCGATATTATTGAGGCTGTTTACATAGTAGAGGCTGCCAAGAACAAGCAAGATTCTAAGGAAGGTGCGAAAATCATTGATTCGGCAATTGAGACCTTCGATGATCTAATCGGGAAAGTAAATGATAAAAATGTGGAGAACAGAAAGGCACATTTAAATAATGTTCGTGGGGAATTAGAAAAAAAGGCTACCTCCTTGGTAGAGGCACTGAATAAATTAGGATAAACTTAATAGTTCAACGAAAAAAACATCCCGCCTTGGCGGGATGTTTTTTTTAATTGTTTTTCTTTAATTCTAGGAAATTGTCTAGTGCCTTCCCATATTTTGAGTTGGCCACGCTTGGGGTCAAAGCGTTGTTGATAGAGTCTAAATATTTGACATTGGCATCAGACACCTCGGTCAAGGCAATATAGGGAGCTATATACGAGTCCTTATTATTAAGTGCAAAACTAATTGCGAACACATAACCCCTTTGAATATTCTTATCCGACAGTTTTTGGATAGAATCAACCTGAAGTGAATCCAAAGGGGACTCGCTGTTGGTTACGCTTTGCATTAATTCTATACTGCGCTTATTGAACCTTGTCATTGTTTTGCGATATTCCTCAAGTTTCTTTTGGGTAGCCGAACCTTCGATTTTTGCATTGGTATCGAATGTATTCCAACTTGTATTTATAGTAATATTTCCTGGTTCCCCAAAAAATGTAATTCGATCATTGATTTCATTATTGTCCTTTTTATTTAGGTACAGATAAAATATTTCAGGACTTTCCAATTCAGTCTTGAATGAAAAATCACCATTTCCGGCTATCTCTAGTGAATCAATGGCTACCAAAGTCGAATCTGGCACATGCTGTAAGTACAAAGTGCCTTTCTTGAGTCCTTTTACATTTCCACTAACGAACATAGTGTTCGTTGTGTCTTCGGAACATGAGATGAAAAGAATTGCAATAAAACTTAAAAAGAAAATATTTTTCATAGGTTAAAAAATTGTTCCGCAAATATCAATAAACTTTA
>JABDKZ010000155.1 GCA_013001935.1 Maribacter sp. | reverse complement strand
TCCCTAAGTGCAAAACTTCCAAGTTGTATACTATTAACTTTCGTACGTCTACCAAATATATCACCACTCAATCCTTTACCCAGGAAATCTTCATAATTCTGATCGGGAATCCCGATATCCTTATCTTCAAAAAGCCAGATTGCATCACTACTCCCTGTATCAACCAATAACCGAACAGGGACATTATCGTCATTCTCAATAAATACATTCGCATCAACATACGCTTTTTTCTTGATAATCGACAAGGGTAAGGTTTCCCCCTTTTTACCATTTTTATATACATAAAAATCCGGGTCAAAAAACTTTATAGTCCTTGTTGCATAGTTAATATCAACAACAAAATCCTTAAACAGATCATAGCCAATAATACCGTGAACAGGAATACCCAAACTGGTAGAGAAATTAAGACTCTTATCTAAAATCACATAAAGTAACTGATCGTAGTTCTTTAAGTTTTTGAGTTTAAATGTATTGTTTGTTGAACTTAAAGCCTTTATGGGCTCTCCTTCACCCAATCCCCGTATTTTAATTTCGGAAACGTTATTAATTTGCAATGAATCTTGATCCGTGAGGTTAAACAATATGGGCCTATTTACGCCAGAATCCAGTACAAAGGAAAGCTCACTGCCATTCACTTCGATAGGAACTATAATCAAATTGTTTATAAGTTGAAATTTTATTTTTTGATATTTCTGACCTTCGGCTAATTCAAAATGCTGTGCTACTCCTATAATCGGAAGACACATCATTACGAATGACCAAAAAAATGTCTTAAATACACTCAACTTCATCTAGTTTCATTAATTACACGTACTTAATTTACACAAAATTTGCTTTAAAACCTTGTTAATTAACATATTGGCAACAAAGTAAATAATCAGATGTACTATTGTATTGTCCGTAATGATTTCTCATTTTTGTTTAAAATTTGAAGTTTATGCCATATATATCGAATAAAGGGCTCTCAATGCCCGAGTCTCCAATTCGTAAATTGGTTCCCTACGCCGAAAAAGCTAAAAAAGAAGGAACGAAAGTGATTCATTTAAATATTGGGCAGCCCGATATTAAAACCCCACAAATAGCACTGGATGCTGTAAAAAACAATACGATTTCTGTTCTAGAATATAGCAGGACTGAAGGCTCAGAAGCCTACCGCAAAAAATTAGCCTCGTATTATGCTAAAAATGAAATTCATGTCAGGGCACAAGACATTATTGTAACTACAGGGGGTTCAGAGGCACTATCCTTTACAATGGGAAGTATCGCGGACACCAATGATGAAATAATTATTCCTGAGCCATTTTATGCAAATTATAATGGTTTTGCAACCGCCATGGGAATCAAGGTTGTACCGGTAATATCAAAAATCGATGACAACTTCGCCCTTCCCCCCATTGAGGAATTTGAGAAACTGATTACCCCTAGAACCAAGGCCATCCTCATTTGCAATCCTGGTAACCCTACAGGTTATCTTTACAGTAGGGCCGAAATTAAAAAATTGGCCGCAATCGTCAAAAAACATAATATATTTCTTGTTGCAGATGAAGTGTATCGCGAGTTTACCTATGACGGGCAAGAGCATTATTCCATCTTACAGGAACCTGGAATGGATGAACATGCGATAATTGTAGACTCTGTTTCTAAACGGTACAGTATGTGTGGTGCCCGAATCGGGTGCCTGGTATCGAAAAACCAAGAAATCATTAAAACGGCACTTAAATTCGCACAAGCCCGATTGTCTCCACCAACCTATGCTCAGATTGCCAGTGAAGCAGCCCTGGAAACTCCACAAAGCTATTTTGATGAGGTTAAGAAAGAGTATGTTGAAAGAAGAAACATCTTGATCAAGGAACTCGAAAAAATCGATGGGGTTAAAATCGGTAGACCCCAAGGCGCATTTTATTGTATTGCCGAACTTCCTTTAGAAAACTCGGATGATTTTGCACAATGGTTATTAGAAGAATTCCGACTTGATGGTGAAACGGTTATGGTGGCTCCGGCAGAAGGTTTTTATGCTACCGAAGGTTTAGGTTTAAATCAAATACGAATCGCTTATGTTCTGGATAAGGACAGCCTCATAAGAGCGGTTTCTATTTTGCGGGAAGCCTTAAAAACCTATAAAGGCCAATGAAAATCCAAAAAAACATATCCCTAAAAAAATACAATACCTTTGGCATAAATGCCAAGGCCAAATTTTTTTGTGAAATAAAAAGTACACATGAACTCCAGAAAACACTACAGCTCAATGATTATCCTGACAGATTGATACTAAGTGGCGGTAGTAATATGTTGCTTGCCAAAGATATTGAAGCGCTGGTCTTGTATATCAATATTAAAGGCAAAGAGATTATAGCAGAAGATGACGATCACGTCCATTTAAAGGTAATGGCTGGTGAGGTATGGCATGATATGGTGCTCTGGTGCTTAGAACACAACTATGGGGGCTTGGAGAATATGTCGCTCATCCCAGGAAACACAGGCACGGCACCTATTCAGAATATCGGCGCTTATGGGGTAGAACTAAAGGAGGTTTTTGAGTGTTGTGAGGTTATGAATATAGAAGACCAGTCTACCAGGTCCTTTACAACTGAGGACTGTAATTTTGGGTATAGGGACTCCTATTTTAAGAATGAGGGCAAAGGCAAGTACATCATAACTTCAGTTACTTTTAAACTTACGAAAAGAAATCATAAGCTAAATACTTCATATGGCGCCATCAACGCCGAACTGGAACGAAAAGGAATAAAAAACCCTACCATTAAAGATGTATCTGAAGCCGTTGTGACTATAAGGCAAAGCAAGCTTCCTGATCCAGCAGAATTGGGAAATAGTGGTAGTTTCTTCAAGAACCCGGTATTGTCCAAATCGGAGTTCGACCAATTCATATCCAGACACCCAGACGCCAAATATTTTATGGTTTCCGATGATGAGTATAAAATCCCTGCAGGGTGGTTAATTGAGCAATGCGGATTTAAAGGCAAAAGATATGGTGATGCAGGAGTTCATAAAAACCAGGCTTTGGTTCTTGTCAACTATGGCAGTGCCACAGGGGCTGAAATTATTGGTTTGGCAGAAAAGATTATGGAGAAGGTACATGAGACTTATGGCATCAGGATTTCCCCTGAGGTCAATATCATAAAATAACCCCTACCAAGAATAGTAGGGGCTATACCAAACCAAACTAACCAAAAATTAAATGCACAATTACCAGTTGTACATTTATACAATTAAAACTTTGAGATAACGCTAGCCATAACAATCAATTTTATAAATTAGCGTTTAATGGATATACGGTTCAAATGAATAGATTGGATGCCACATGTAGGCATTAATTATTTCAAGACCTGAACAATGCATGAGCACACTTCTTGAAAAGCATATTGTGGAATTATTACAAGAACGAAATGACAAGGCCATTTCGCTTTTGTATGAGCACTATGGTGATACCCTATATGGTGTGGCAAAAAAAGTAGTTCGGGATGAAGAATTGGCCCAGGATGTATTACAGGAAAGTTTTGTGAAAATCTGGAAAAAAGCAGATACCTACGATGCCACAAAGGCTAAATTGTTCACCTGGCTCTTTAGAATCACACGAAATACAGCCATAGACAAGTTAAGAAGTGTCAATACCAAATCGGATAAAGAAATCCAAATGGACGTTTCGGACGTATATAATCTAGGCGTTGAAAACATTAAGCCTGAATTAATTGATGTTCGCGACAATCTTGATAAGATTGAAAACAAATATCAAATTGTACTTGAGGCCCTGTTTTTTCATGGTATGACGCAGCAAGAAGCCAGTGATGAACTGGATATTCCGCTGGGAACCATAAAGTCAAGATTAAAAATAGGATTAAGAGAGCTAAAAAAAATTTATGGCTCAACACTGTTATTGGCGTTTATATTAAATCTGATATAATGAAAGAAAAGATAAAAATATTTTTAGATTCTGATTTGCTCGAGAAGTATTTGTTGGGAACAACAAATACCCAAGAATCTATGCAAGTAGAAAGGTATATAGCTTTGTATCCGGAAGTTAGGAAAACGTACAATGAGCTTCAAGAGAACTTGGAGACCTTCGCAAAGATGCATGCCATCAAAACTCCTGAAGGGTTAAAGCACAAAATAATTTCTAGAATTAAGTCGGAACATGCAGGTAGAAGAAAGTTCTTCAGATACGCTATCGCGGCTAGTTTTGCAGCTGTAATGTTCGCCGGTGCATCGTATTTCCTTTGGAATCAAAATCAAAGTCTACAGGAAGAAAACACCATAGTCAATAATAAAATAGAAACTCTTAAAGAAGATATGAGGCTTGAGTTGGCCGATGTTCGAAATCAATTCATCGTCCTCAACAATCCGCAAACCAGAAGATTCAATGTCAAAGGCAATAGCAATGCAAAAGAGTTAAAGGCAGTTGCTTATATTAATCCGGTTAAGAAACTTTCCTATATCAATGTAAAGAAGCTTCCTAATTTGCCTGAAGACCAAAGTTTTCAGATGTGGGCGGAAGTCAATGGTGAGATGATCAATCTTGGAATCATAGACGAAGCTGCAGGTAAAGAAAAATTATTGGCATTACCCTATGCAGATGAAGCGGTTAGTTACATAACCATAGAACCAAAGGGTGGTAATAACACACCCTCTGTCGAGAACATTGTGGCGAAAATAGATTATTAGTCAGTAATAATCATCGATAATTATAAAGCCCTGACCCTATGGTCAGGGCTTTATTTTTGTATCTTTGTTGAAAATTTCAGAATGAAACTGATTCTTTTAACAATTGGTTTATTGGCACTTGCCTTCGCCGGCATTGCTATAAAAATATGGTCAAAAAAAAATGGCCAGTTTGCGGGCACGTGTGCAAGCCAAAGTCCGTTCTTGAATAAGGAAGGTGAAGCTTGTGGTATGTGTGGTAAGTTACCAAGTGAACAGGATTGCAAGAACGACGCTGTCACTGGGATACGATAATTTTGTAATTCTTACGTTTAAACGATTTCTTTTTTTGGATAAAACTGAAGATACCATTATTGCCACTATCAACAAAGCAAAAATGGGCAACCAGATTGCCTTTAGCAATTTACTGGATACCTTTTGGAATGATGTTTACGGATTTCAACTTAAGCGAACCGAAAACGAAAATGATGCGGAGGACATTACCATCCAAACCTTCTCTAAAGCCTTTGATAAGTTAAGTACATTCGATGATTCTTATGAATTTAAGACTTGGCTGATTACAATTTCAAAAAATATCCACGTTGATCTTATTCGCAAGAGAAAAAGAAATGTTTTGAAAAGTGGCAGTAACAATGAGGCCATAACAAAGGTTCTGGATGACGCGCCTACTGCTGAAGATAATTTGATAATAGAACAAAACCTGGCAACCCTTCTGGAAAATATAAAAAAATTAAAACCACATTATCAGAAGGTCATAAATCTTCGTTATTTCAATGAGTTAAGTTATGCGGCAATTGCCACAGTACTCGACGAACCCATCAACAATGTTAAGGTTAAACTTTTACGAGCAAAGAAATTACTTGCCGAAATCATTAAAAACAAAAATTAAGCGTACTATAATTCTTATTCTTACCTGCCCAATTAGCTGCGTTATCACGTGCTCTTTGGCTTTTGAAAAGTACCCTTTTTTGTTCGTATATTTGTCGAAAATTCAAAAATGAGTGTTGATACCGTTTCACCTCCAAAAGGAAAACCAAATTGGCTTAGGGTAAAACTTCCTACAGGAAAGAAATACACCCAATTACGGGGATTGGTAAACAAATATGACCTGCATACCATTTGCACCTCAGGAAGCTGCCCTAATATGGGTGAATGTTGGGGCGAAGGGACAGCTACCTTCATGATTTTAGGGAATATTTGCACGCGTTCTTGTGGGTTTTGTGGTGTAAAGACCGGTCGGCCATCATCCGTTGATTGGGCCGAGCCCGAAAAGGTAGCTAGGTCTATCAAAATTATGGGTATAAAACATGCGGTAATCACATCGGTAGATCGGGATGATTTAAAAGATATGGGCTCTATTATTTGGTCAGAAACCGTTAAAGCCATCCGTAGGATGAATCCTTCGACTACCTTAGAAACCCTTATCCCCGATTTCCAGGGTATTGAAAGGCATTTAGATCGGATAATTGATGTAAAACCTGAAGTTGTTTCGCATAATATGGAAACTGTAAAGAGACTTACCAGGGAAGTTCGCATACAGGCCAAATATGAGCGAAGTCTAGAAGTCTTAAAATATTTACGCTCAAACGGTGTAAACAGAACTAAATCGGGCATTATGCTTGGTCTTGGTGAGCTTGAGGAAGAAGTTATAGAAACAATGGAAGACCTAAGAAACGCCAATGTCGATGTGGTTACCATTGGGCAATACCTTCAACCATCAAAAAAACACTTGCCCGTTAAAGAATTCATTCTTCCAGAACAGTTTAAGAAATACGAAGAAATGGGTTTAAAAATGGGCTTTAGACATGTTGAAAGCGGTGCTTTGGTAAGATCTTCTTATAAAGCCCATAAACATATTCAATAATATCTTTTTACTGCCTAATTTAGTGCACCATATCTGATTTTTGGAATGTACCTGGCGAAGATGGGCACAGCACCATTTGCAGAATTTACTATGTACCTTATCATTTTTGATACGCTTAGCTTACGCACAACGCATGGGAATAATCAAACAAGACATAAAGTTTGGTCTAAATTTAAAATGAGATAACGCGTACTACGCTTGAAAGGCTGGTGAAAATTTAGCAAAAATTCGCTCATCACCTGAAAGAATATTAAACAAAAAAAAGGAGACTAAAATTCAAGAAATTAATGATACTTTTGAGTGAACAGCGCATAATGCCCTTAAAAAATACTTTTTTTATACAAAAGACCCCATAGAATCGATAGTTATAAACAATAGTTAGTGTTCTTATGCGTTTATTTCACAGACAACTTCCGTAATCGGATAAATAATTAAAATTATTGGTCGCTACAACACTGGGATAGCTTATACCAACAGACGTATTAAGAAAATTAATGTACAGCTAAACAAGAAATTCTTTTGAGCTTTATAAACACATTTACCCGTATGAAACAATTCGTCCTTTTTTTGGGCTTATTGTGCTTTGGGCTAAGTGTAAATGCACAAAATAAGTCTGTGCAAAATGAGGTTCAAGCGTATTTCAATGAAGCAAGAACATTAGGCAATAAAAACCAAATAGATCAAGCTCTAATATCTTTGGATAAAGCAGCTGCCTTGGCAGAGGAGAACAAGGATGTGAAAACATTGATTGATAGTTATCATATGTTCGCCCTGCTCTACTTAAAATTAGATAAGGTTAAAACTACTATGTTTTACTGGGATAGGGCAAAAACACTGATCAAAGATGTAGAATACCCTTATGGGGATGCCATTGACAAATACATTGAAGCAGTTTTACTTTTTAAGGAGAATCAAAATTTCCGCGCCCTCTTTATGCTCAATGAAGCAAGGCAACTCAATAATGATCGAAATTTCTTTAATAATATATTGCTGGCCGAAGGAAATATTTATTTGAAATTGGAAAAGTATGAGAGTGCATCGAAGAATTATAATTCGCTTGTAGTTAATACCGATGTTTACGAGAAAGAGTATTTAGCAACAAAAGCCAACATAGGGCTAGCAAGGACAAATATTAAACTGGCTAATTTTGAAGAGGCCGCGAAGTATGCTGAAAATGCCTTAGCATTGGCCGATGAGAATGCTTTTCTTGCCGAAGTCATTGAAAGCAACCAATTACTAGCTGAATCCTATGAAGGCCTTGGGCGCTTTAAAG